>JBKJNE010000211.1:0-10500 GCA_046596015.1 Alphaproteobacteria bacterium | reverse complement strand
ATCGGTACCGCTTTCGCCGGCGCCCATGACGGCAAGGGAGACTGGCACGGCGGCCGCCATGGCCGGATGCTCGAGAAGCTCGACACCGACAAGGACGGCGCCGTCAGCAAGGCCGAGTTCGAGGCCAGGCGCGCCGCCAACTTCACGGCCGCCGACACCAACAGGGACGGCAGCGTATCGCTCGCCGAACTGAACGCCTTCCATGAGAAGAAGGAAGCCGAGCGCAAGGCCGAGCGCGAGACGCGCATGTACGCGCGGCTCGACGCCAACAAGGACGGCAAGGTGACGAAGGACGAGTTCGAAGGCGCCGGCATGTTCGACCGGATGGACACGAATAAGGATGGCAAGATCGCCGCCGACGAAATGATGGCGCACGGCAAGGGCGGCCACCACGGTCATGGCGGCCCGGATGGTGACGCCGACGCGCCGCGCGCCGACTGAAGCACCGCGCGGGATTCGGGAAGGGCGTTCGGCCAGGCCGGGCGCTCTTTTCTTTTGCCCGGAGCCCGTGCCATGCTGGCCTGAACCTTCGGAGAGCCAGCCATGCCCCAGATCACCGCCAACGGCCTGTCCATCGACTATGACGAGCGCGGCGGCAGGGATGACCCCGCCATCCTGCTGATCATGGGTCTGGGCGCCCAGATGCTGCTGTGGCCGGACATGTTCTGCGACATGCTGGCGGACCAGGGTTTCCGGGTGATCCGGTTCGACAACCGCGACATCGGCCTGTCGCAGAAATTCGACGGCGCCGCCGTGCCGGACGTGAAGGACATCGTCGCAGGCCTGATGTCGGGCAAGCCGCTGAAGGTGCCCTATCTGCTGGGCGACATGGCGGCGGACGCCGTCGGCGTGCTCGACGCGCTGGGCGTCGGCAAGGCGCATGTGGTCGGCGCCAGCATGGGCGGCATGATCGCCCAGCTCGTCGCCATCCACCATCCCGAGCGCGTCCTTTCGCTCACCTCGATCATGTCGACCAGCGGCCGCTACGGCTTGCCGCCGGGAAAGCCGGAAGCCATGGAAAAGCTGCTGCTGCGGCCAGCGGGCACCGACAGGCAGTCCGTCGTCGATCATTCGGTGATGCTCGCCGGGGTGATCGGCAGCCCGGCCTATCCGGTGCCCGAGGAGCAGGTCCGTGCCTTCTCCGAGCGGACCTATGACCGGTCGTTCTACCCGGAGGGCATGCCGCGTCACTACGCGGCCATCCTGTCCTCGGGCAGCCGCGACGCCCTGCTGCCGGGCGTCACCGCGCCGACGCTGGTGATCCACGGCGACGCCGACCCGCTGCTGCCCGTCGAGCACGCGCACGACACGGCGCGGCTCATCCCCGGCGCGACGCTCGAGGTGATCGAGGGCATGGGCCACAACCTGCCGCCCCAGCTCAACCTGCGGCTGACGACGCTGATCGGCCGGCACGCGAAGGCGGCGCGCGTGCAACAGGTCTGAGGCGGCGGTCGATCAATGCATACACGGTTTCGGTAGGAGCCTACCCGAAAAGCCGCTACAATTTCGGTTCCGACACGCAAGGCGGCTACTTCGGCGATCACCAGCGATGTGCGCTGGTGTGGCACTTCGTGACCGAGGCCAACATGCCGGGAACGAGCTTGGGGTATACGTTGGGCGCGGGCGGCCATTTGGGCCGACGCATGCTGCTGACCGTGTCATTTTTCGCAATGACGCTCTGTCTCCCGGCCCACGCCCAAGAGCCCGCACGTGGTGTCACGGCGCCTTCTTATTATGGCGGATCCTCGACCAGCACCTCGAAGCTCGCGGAACAGGCGCGTGTAGTCGAGGCGCACCGGTCGCTGGCCGGCTCCATCAAGATAGACGACAAGCTCGCGGCCGATCTTTCCAAGGCTTCCGAAGTGGTTGCCGACCCTGCCACGGGCCTGGTCCGTGTCGTCGCTGCCGGCCAGCCGACTCCCGACGGGTGGGTGCGCCTCGATGTGGTGCGGCGTGCCGACACCAACGGCATTTTCCTGGTCAGCAAGGACACGAACCAGAGCGGCACGCCATACGCATACCAGGTGCCGATGCGAACGGCCCCGCCCGCCGCCGCGGCCGGCGTCCCCACGCCCAGCCTTCAGGCGACAGGCGCCGTGGCGGTCAAGGTCGATCCGGCGGCCGCGCCCGTGACGGTTGCGCCGGGCGACCCCGGAACGCGCCCAGGCTACAAGCCGCCGATCGCAACCCAGGGCGCCTATGCCGGAGGCGCGCCGCCCGGCCCGGGTCCTGCGCCGCCGCCCGGCTCGGGACCTCCACCCGGCTCGGGGCCGCCTCCCACACCACCTGGGCCGAGCGCCCCGTCGGCTGAGGCAGGCGCGGATTCGGACGCGGCCGCTGCGGAGGCGGCCGAAGCCGAGGCGGCCGAAGCCGAGGCGCTAAGGCAGTATGAACTCGAACAGGCAGCCAAGGCGGGTACGCCGCCACCCGCGCCGCCGCCGGAAGTGAAGCCGCCGCCGACGCCGCCCGGCACCGGTGTCCAAATCGCCGCGCCGCCGCCGACCACCGTTCCGCTGGGATATCCGGCGCCGGCCAAGCCAACGTTTCTGCCGGCGGGCGATCCGCCGCCGGAGGTCGAAGAGGGCGAACCTCCGGGAACGCAACCCGCTCCGCCCGGCACGGGCGTGCAGATCGCGACACCGCCGCCGACCACCGTTCCGCTGGGATATCCGGCGCCGGCCAAACCAACGTTTCTGCCGGCGGGCGATCCACCGCCGGAGGTCGAGGAGGGCGAACCTCCGGGAACGCAACCCGCTCCGCCCAGTACCGGCGTGCAGATCGCCTCCTCGCCGCCCACCGCCGTGCCGCTGGGCTATCCGGCGCCGGCCAGGCCGGAGATTCCGCTGTCCGGCGCTCCTCCCCCCAAGCCCGTCGAGGGATCACCCGGCGGCACGCCAGCGCCAGCGCCCGGCGCCGGCGTGCAGATCGCCTCGCCCCCGGGCGGCACGCCGCAGGGATACCCCGCGCCTCCGCGGCCTGGGACGCCGACAGGCGCCGCGCCGCCATCCGGTCCAACGCCATCCCCGGACCCCGCGCCAGCGCCGACCGGCGGTGCGCAAATATCGTCGCCGGGGGGCTCGCCTCCCGTGCCGGGCGGCTACCGCCCGCCGGTCGCCAAGCCGGGAATGCCCACTGGAACGACGCCGCCGACATCGCCGCCAGCCACGGAGCCCACCCCGGTCCCGCCGGGCGGTGCGCAAATATCGGCGCCGGGCGGCTATCGCCCGCCGGTCGCCAAGCCTGGAATGCCTACTGGAGCGACGCCGCCATCGCCGCCAACCTCGCAACCCAAGCCGCTACCGCCCGGTGGCGCGCAGGTGGCGTCGCCACCTGTTCTGGGCGGGTGCCACCCGCCGGTTACCAAGCCGGTAAAACCGGACACGGCGCAGCCTGGCGGCTCTCCGACTTCAGGCTCGCCGCAAATGCCGGGCCCCGCGTCAGGCGGCGCGCATCAAGCCGATGGTGCGAAGGCGCAGGAAGACGCCGACGCGGCGAAGCTGGACGCGCTGCGGCGGGCTCAAGCGCGGCTCGGACGCCAGGGCGTCGAAACCTCGAGCGGCGGTGGCCGTGAGCGACAGGCCGAGGCGGACGGCATGGCCGGTGCCGCGCACCGCGCCGAGGCCGCGCGTCTTGAATCCCAGAGCCGGGCGCAACAGGCGATCCAGAGCCAGACCAGCGTCAATGGCGTCATGCGCACCGGCCGCCGCAGCCAGCCGGCGCCCGACAACACGCCGGCCGTCCGTGACCAGATCAGATCGCTGTCTCAGGCTGTGGCTGCCGCCGATACCGGCGCGGTCCAGGTGGCGGAGGCTGCCGGTGCCAGCGCGGCGGAGCTCGCAGCCGCCGCGGGCGATTGCCCGCCGGAGTTGGCAGGCGCATGCGATGCCGCCGCTGCGGCTGCTGCGGCCGACGCGCAGAAGAAAATCGACGAGGCGGCGGACCGGGACCGCCAGGATGCCGAAGACGATCTGGAGGACAAGGACAAGGACCTCAAGGACAAGGAAGACCGCGCCAAGCGCGAGCGCGAGAAGCGCAAGAAGGAAACCCGCCGCGAGCGGATGGAACGCCAGCAGCGGGAGCGCGCCGAGCGGCTCCAGGAGGAGGCGGACCGGCTGAAGGAGCGCGGCGACAGGCTGACCGAAGACCGCCAGCGGCTGGAACGCCAGGAACGCGACCTGCGCCAGCGCGAGCAGGACGCGCGGCGCAACGATCCGAACTGCCAGAGCGCCGCCTGCCGCAGCATCCAGGACGAGCGCCGCGCCAACTCGAAGGCCATCAACAACCTGGCGAAGGACGAAGGCCGGTTCCAGGCCGATCAGGCAAGGTTCCAGGGCCAGGTGCAGGCCTGGGAACGCGACCAGCAGACATTGGACCGGCTCAGCCAGGGTGATCCGGTCTACGAGACGCGCAAGGCTCAGGCGGCGGCGCACCAGCGGGTCGCGGACACTCAAACGGAGCTTGACCGGCTGAAGGAGGAACAGCAGCGCCTGCGGGAAAAGGGCGGCTCCGGCTCGGCCGACGACCGGGCCTATGACCGCGCGATCGATGCCATGGAGCGCCAGCTCGCCGACGCCGCCGGCAAGGCGCAGGCGGCGGACCAGCTGGCGCTGAAGGCGCAGTTCTTCGCCAACGGCATGGGCGACCAGTGGAAGGATTTCGAGAAGGCGCAGAACGCCGCCAATGCATTCAATGCGGCGATCGACGCCGGCAACCGGCGCGAAGCGCTCAACGACGACTATACGCGCGCCGAGGACCAGCTCAAGGCCGCGCGGGCTAGCGGCAATTTCAGTGCCGAGAGCATTGCCCGGATGGAACGGGAAGTGGCCGACCTCAAGGCGCAGTTGAACGCGGCGGCGACGGCCGAACAGCAGCTGAGGGGCGCGGCGAACGCCGCGTTGACCGCCCAGTTCGGCGAAGCGCAGCGGTTCAGCGACGCGACCGCGGCAAAGCTGACCGATGTTCTGGCCGGCTTCGGCCAAGATCTAAGCGAGCGCCAACGGCTTGCCCAACTGAGCGACGCTGAGCTGGCCAAGGAACTCGGCGTCATCGGCGAGGCGCGGGACAGGGTGCACGCCGCGCAGCAGGCTCTGGCGGGCGGTGGCGCGCCCGATCCGGGTGGTCCCAACACCAAGCGCTACGGCGAGCTAGAGCAGCGGCGCGAGCAACTGCAGAACCAGATCGACAACTTCAAGCCAGGCAACAATCCGGGTGCTGCCGATGCCTATCGCGGTCTGCAGGACCAGCTGAAGCAGGTCGACGCCGAGTTGAAGACGCTGGCGCCGATCGGCGAGGCCAACAGCGCGGTCGAGCGCGTCGCCCAGCATAAGGCCTACCTGGGCGAGCTGACGGCCGGATTCCCGACCAGCGCGCCCGGCAAGATCGATAAGGCCGCCTTCGGAGAACAGGTCAAGGACGTGGCGCAGGCGCAGCTTGCGCTGGTCGAGGGACGCGGCGAGCTGGCCGCCGCCAACCGGGCGCTGGCCGGCGCCCAGGCGAAGGGTGACAAGGCCGCCGTCGGGCAGGCGGAGTCCCAGGTGAGGACGGCGACCCAGAAGGTGGCGACCGCGGTCGCCGACTTGGACGCCGGCGGCATCAATGTCGGGTCGCGCCGCGACGGCGGGTTCACGGTGACGACGGACAATTTCGGCGCGGCGACCGCATGGGACGCCAGTGCGAAGGCGGTGGACAACTATGTCGCCGCCAACAAGTCGAAAACGCCCATGCAGCCCCCGTCCGGCGCCGCGAAACCGGCGTCGCCGCCGTCCCCGCCAGCCGACGAGCCTGCCGGGAAACCCGCCGGGCAGACCGCCGAGCGTCGCATCATCGGCACCGACAAGGTGGAGCCTGTGTCGACGGGCGAGCCGCCGGGCGGCCCGGCGAACAAGCTGCGGGACGACGCCGGCACGCTGGCCGACCAGGCCGGCGACATGCAGCCGCCGCCTGTCAACACCGACGCGTCCGCGCCGAAGCCGACAGCCACGGAGCTCCGGCAGCAATCCGAGAAGGCCAAGCAGCAGGCGCTGGATGCACGCGAGCAGGCCCGCGTGGCCGAGCGCGAGGCCGGGCAGGCGGAAGAAGAGGCAAAGGCGGCCCGGGCCGAGGCCGACCGCCGGGAGTCCACCGCCGAAAAGAACGCCGGCACGCAGACCCGGCAATCCGCCGACTACGCCAACCTGTCGAAGTCGGCGTCGGATCAGGGCGACGACTTCCGCAAGCGGGCCGAGGACCTCGACAAGCAGGCCGAGACGCTGCGCGAACAGGCGGCGCGCTATGACTCCGTGGCGAAGAATGCCGACGACAGGGCGTTGGCCGCCGCCGCGCGTGAGGCCGCCGCCAACAACCGCGAGGATGCGGCGCGGCTTGACAAGGAGGCCGACAGGGAGCGCGAGGATGCCGCGCGCGAGGATGCGCGCGCCAGCGAGCTGACCGGCCAGTCACAGGGTCTTTTCAAGGATGCCCGGCAGCTCGAGGCTGAAGCGGCCGATGCCGACAAGGCGGCGCACGAGGCGGAACAGGAGGCAGCCGACAAGCGCGCCGAGGCCGAGCGCCTCGAGTCCGAGGCGGACCAGCGGCAGGGCGAGGCCCAGTCCCAGTCGGTGGTCGCGGCGAAGGCCCAGTTCGAGTCGGTACAGGAGTTCCTGGCCAACCCGCCGGCCGGATGGAGCTGGAACGCGCTGACAAGTCAGGAGCGGTCCGACTGGCTGACGAAGAACATCCCCAACTGGGACAAGCTGACCCCCACCCAGCGCGGCGAGGTTCTGGGCAAAATGGACTTCGCCGACGCCATCGACACCTACACCGAGGCCAAGGGCCGGTACGACGAGTTCAACGCCAGCCCGCAGGGCCAGCGCTCGACGTCCGCTGAGATTGCCCGTCGCGCGGAGTCGCTCAACGCCAAGATCGAGGAACTCGAGAAGCTGAAGGCCGCCGAGGGCAAAGCGGGCGTTTCGGGCATCGGCCTGACGAACAGGCTCGCCGATGTGGCGGACAGGGCCGTCGACCATGCAAATTCCACCGAGCGTGAAGCGCGCATCAAGCAGCTCGAACAGGAAGTCGCGGACGAAGCGTTCAAGCTGCACAATGACCAGAACGCCAGGGTGATGGCCGAAAAGGAGCACAACGACGCGACGCTCGAGGCTAATCGCGCTGTCTGGAAAGCGGATCCCGAGGCGCGCGCCAAGGAAGTGAACTCGCGGGTCGCGGGCATGGCCAATCTGCAAACCCAGGTGGAACTGGCCCGGGATGCGCAGCGGACGCGCGCCGAGGCGCTCGACCGGCGCGAAGCCGAATTGAAGCGGCAGATTGCCAGCGGACAGAACGCCGACGCTGCGCGAAGTGAACTGGCGAAGCTGCAGCAGGCGCGCAGCGAGTGGGCCGCCAACGACCGCCGCAACGTGGAAACCGCCGAGCGGATATTCAAGGAGGCGCAGCACCAGACCGCGCTGTACAGCGCCCAGGACGGCCTTGGCGAGATCGCCTTCGACGACGATCTCAATGCCAGGATAAAGGACCATATCAGTCAGAATCCGCGGCCCCTGAAGGAGGCGCTGCAGAACCAGGCGACTCTTATCCGCGCCGGCGTCGATGCGCTCGACCTGAGCGAGGAGAGTTTCAGCGCGTGGCGCGCGGCCATCGACGGCTATGACGCGGTCACAGGCGCGATCAGCAGCTTCGGCGCCGACACGGCGGCGGGTGCGGGCTTCGTCTACGGTTTTGGCAGGGGCTTGGTGGGGATGGCGGTCGGCCTGAACGACCTGGTGGAGGGCGGCATCAATCTGTTCGTCGAAACCGCCGAATATACCCTGACCGGGGACAACGCGTTCTTCGGCACCAAGAACCTGGATGCGGTCAACAAGGCCTCCGAGATCGAGATCGGCAAAGCCGCCGTCGCCCTCGTGGTCGACCAGGGCAGGATGGTCTCGACCGGCCTCGATGCCATCGGTCGCGCCCGGCAGTCCGGCGACCTCGCCCAGGCGTTCTCGGGCGCCGCCGATGTCGGCGAGGTGGCCGCGAATCTGTCCGACCCCGAAATTCTCCTGGCGGGCGCCGGCGCGCTGGTGACGGCGGTAAGGGCGGCGGGCAAGGTCGCCGACCTGGCGAAGGCTGGCGGCGTGGCCGCCGATCTGGCGAAGGCGGGCGATCTGGCGGCGGATGCCGGCAAGCTCGCCGGCAAGGCCGACAGCTTCGCGGGCACCGGCACGACGGCTGCCAGGTTCGCCGGGGAGGCTAGCATTCCGCGGGTCGGCTCCGCCACGCCGTCCTCGCCCGGCGCGGGCGTCGGCTCCGCCACGCCGCGTTCGACCGGCGTTGGGGGCGGCACCGAGGTGATCGCCGGCCGGGCGGATGGCGCCGGAAAGCTGAAGCCGACCATTGGGCAGCCGGGCGCGCCCGTCGGCACGACTCCGGGACCAAACGGTACCCAGCGCGTGCCCGCGCAGGGTGTCGACTTCGGCGGCAAGAAGCCCACGATCGACGACGTGGCGAGGATGGCACCGCATGACCCCAGCACGCCATTGCCGCCGCCGGCCAAGCCCGCGATCGACTATTCCGCCACGCCGCCTGGCAGCCTCAGCAAAGATCTGACGCCGGCTCAGATCGACGACCTGTTCAAGCCGGGGCGCAACCTGACGCCCGACGAAATACTCCAGAAGGCCGACCTGATCCGCGCGAAGCAGGTGCCGTTGTCCGCCGCGCAGGGCGATCCGGCCGTGCTGCAGGCGCTGGACCAGAATTTCGGCGTCAAGGCCAATCGGCCCGAGGTAACGCCGGGCGGCACGATCATCGAGCCGGGGCCCGCCAAGGCAGGCGGTGGCCCGCGGGCACCCCCGCCATCCGCCGGACTGTCGCCCGGCGCAGCCCCGCCGTCATCGAGTGGGGCGAATCCAGCCGTTGCAGCGGGCGGTGCTCCGCCTCGTAAGCCGCCAAGCTCCGGCCCGCCCGCCGCCCCGCCGCCGTCCTCGTCGGGCTCATCCGCGCCCGGAACCCAGAAGCTCGGATCGAGTGAGATTCTACCGCCTGACCGGGGCATCCCGCCGTCGTCCCGGCCGGGCGACATTCCGCCGACCAACGCACCCGCGGGCCGGCCAGCGTCGTCCGGCAGCCCGCCATCGTCGGCCAATGAGCCACTGGTGGCGTCGAAAGCAAACAGCAGCATTCCGCCGACCAATTCGCCCGGGACCAGGCCGAACTCGTCCGGCAGCCCGCCGTCGTCGGCCAACGAACCGCTGCCGGCGTCGAAGGCGGCGGACAGCAGCAGTCCACCGACCAATTCGCCGGCAGGCGGGCCGGCGTCGTCCGGCAGCCCGCCGTCGTCGGCCAACGAACCGCTGCCGGCATCGAAGGCGGCGGACAGCAGCATTCCGCCAACCAATTCGCCGGCGGGCGGACGGGCTTCTTCCGGCAGTCCGCCGTCGTCAGCGAATGAGCCGCTGCTGGCGTCGAAGTCCGGGGCATCGACGCTGGAGCCGGGACGGCCTCGCACTGCGCCCGTCGGCGAACAGGACATCCTGCCTGGCGCCAGGAGCGCTGCTCCTTCGTCACCGGACGCGGTCGCCGCCGGGCGGTCCGAATCCTCGCTTGGTTCGAGCGACAGCACGCCCGCGAAGGTTCCGGCGGATGCGGTTCCCTACGACCCGCTCGGTGGCGCGAAGCCGTTGCCCAAGTCGCAATCAGGCGAGTTCATCGAGCTGAGTTCGTCGGATCTGCGCGCTGCGGCGACTCCGGCAGCTGCACCCCGCGCACCGCCCCCGCAGGGCACGCTGGCCCAGGCAACCCGACTGCCTGACGGCACGCTTGTTCTGCAGACGGCTAATGGCGGCGAAATATTGCGTCAGGGCAAGCTTCTGGGAGAGGGATCGTTCACCCAGACCTTTGCGTCGAGAACCAATCCCGACCAGGTAATCAAGATCACCGCGGTGGAGGGCGTCAAACCGTTCGCCGCTCAACTGGACCGCGCTGGCGAAGCGGCGATCAAGGCATTGCCGGAAGCGATCCGGGCCGATGTCATCGATACGCCGACCACGCTGCGTGAGTTCAAGGTCACAGCGGCGAATGACAACTTCGCGCCAATCGGCAAGAAGCGACCCGTTCCGCTGGACCTGGAAGGTTCTACAGTCCGGGTGGTCGAGGACGCCAAGGTTCCGACTTACTACGATGCGAATAAGGGCATAAATCGTCCGATGACGACAGAGGAAGCCACGGCGTTGGCGAGGGGCCAGCGTGCCGTCAACGACAATGGCAAGGTGTGGCTCGACAACAAGGTGGACAATTTCGGCTTCGCCCCCGCCCGAAGCGGCGGCACCAGGGTGTTGGCCCATGATCCGGGAGGTTTTGTTCCGATGAAGGGGAGTTCTCCGGCAGAGAGCGCGGCACGGGCGCGCGAGTTCCAGACCGCGCTCAGTTATCCGTCCACGGAGTGGGTCGACCGGTTGAGCACGGCCGAGCGTGCGCGCGACCTGGCGAAGGCGAACTGGCTTCGTTCGGCGTATTCTTCGCCCGAAG
>JBKJNE010000108.1:0-2729 GCA_046596015.1 Alphaproteobacteria bacterium | reverse complement strand
GCTGGTCGAGATCCAGGCGCTGGTCGCACCCTCGCCGCTCGCCACGCCGCGCCGCGCCGTGGTCGGCTGGGACACCGGCCGGCTCGCCATGGTGATGGCCGTGCTCGACGCCCGCTGCGGGCTCGGCTTCGGCGGCCAGGACGTCTACCTCAACGTGGCCGGCGGCCTGCGGGTAACCGAGCCTGCGGCGGACCTGGCCGTTGCCGCGGCGCTGGTGTCGTCTCTGACCGACATCGCCGTGCCGTCCGAGACCGTGATCTTCGGCGAGATCAGCCTGGCCGGCGAGGTCCGGCCCGTGGCGCAGTCCGACGCACGGCTGAAGGAGGCCGAAAAACTGGGCTTCGCCCGCGCCTGGCTGCCACAGTCGTCGAAGACCGCCAAATCGAGCCTGCAGCTCACCGAACTGGAGAAGTTGCAGGCCGTCAAAGACCTGTTCATGTCCTGAGCCGCCCATGGAAAGCATCAACACCCTCGATATCATCATCGTCGCCGTGGTCGGCCTGTCGGCGATCATCGGCATGTACCGGGGCCTGGTACGCGAGATCCTGTCGCTGGCGGCATGGATCGGCGCGGGCTGGATCGCGCTCACCCTCTACGATCCGGCGAAGGACCTGGTGAAGCGCTGGGTGGACGATCCGCAATGGGCGGGCATCGTCGCCGGCGCGGGCCTGTTCATCCTGGCGCTGGTGGCGCTGCTGATCATCGCCGGCTATCTGTCGCGCAACACCAAGCGTGCCAGTCTGCTGGGGCCGGCGAACCGCATGCTCGGCGTTATCTTCGGCATCCTGCGGGGCGGGGTCGTGGTGGCGCTGGTCTATATCGCCACCGTTCACGTGATGGATCTCTACGAGGAAGAAGGCGCCGACCAGAAGGAGAATCCCAAATGGGTGGAAACTTCGCGCCTGCTGCCCCATGTAAGGGCCGCGGCGGGGGCGATCGAGCGCCTGGTGCCCGAGAAGATGCGGCCTGCCCCCAAGGAAAAACGGCAGGACTCCCGGGACGAATCGGAGGTGCTTTAGGTGCATTCGGGAACTGACACGGTCCAGGAATCGAGCTATACACCCGGACGATGGCAGATACCGAACCTGCTTGAGCGGCAACCGGCGGAGTCAGGGCCGACGTGACGGTATTCACTAATCCATTCGACGACGACAAGCTGCACGAGGAGTGCGGCGTCTTCGGCATCTACGGCCACCCGGACGCGGCGGCCTTAACGGTGCTGGGCCTGCATGCGCTGCAGCACCGCGGCCAGGAAGCGGCCGGCGTGGTCAGCTATGACGGCAAGCAGTTCCATTCCGAGCGGGCGCTGGGTCTGGTCGGCGACACGCTGAGTTCCGAGAGCGTCATCGCCTCGCTTCCCGGCGACTCCGCCATCGGCCACAACCGGTATTCGACGGCCGGAGGCACCGTGCTGCGCAACGTCCAGCCGCTGTTCGCCGAACTGTCGGGCGGCGGCTTCGCGATCGCCCACAACGGCAACCTGACCAACGCCATGACGCTGCGCCGCATGCTGGTCAGCAAGGGCGCCATTTTCCAGGCCAGCTCGGACACCGAGGTGATCATTCATCTGGTGGCGCTGAGCCAGCAGCCGCGCCTCGTCGACCGCGTCGTCGATGCGCTGCGCCAGATCGAGGGCGCCTATTCGCTGGTGATCCTTACCCAGAAGAAGATGATCGGCATCCGCGACCCGCTCGGCATCCGCCCGCTGGTGCTGGGCGAGATGGAGGGCGGCGTGCCGGTCCTCGCGTCCGAATCCGTCGCCTTCGACATCATCGGCGCCAAATATGTCCGCGAGATCGAGCCGGGCGAGATGATCGTGTTCACCGAAAGCGGCATCCAGAGCCTGCACCCCTTCCCGCAGCAGAAGCCGCGCCCCTGCATCTTCGAGAACATCTATTTCTCGCGGCCCGACAGCCTGACGCGGACCAGCAGCATCTACGAGATCCGCAAGCGGATCGGCGCCGAGCTGTCGCGTGAGATGCCGGTCGATGCCGACCTGGTGATCCCGGTCCCCGATTCCGGCACGCCCTCGGCCCTCGGCTATTCCCAGGAATCCGGCATCCCGTTCGAGCTGGGCATCATCCGCAACCATTATGTGGGCCGCACCTTCATCGAGCCGACGGATTCGATCCGTCATCTGGGCGTGCGCCTCAAGCATAACGCCAACAAGGCGCAGATCGCCGGCAAGCGGGTGATCCTGGTAGACGACAGCATCGTGCGCGGCACCACCTCCATCAAGATCGTGGAGATGATCCGCAGCGCTGGCGCCAAGGAGGTGCATATGCGCATCGCCAGCCCGCCGACGACCCATTCCTGCTTCTACGGCGTCGACACGCCCGAGCGGCACAAGCTGCTGGCGGCGCGCATGAGCGTCGACGACATGGCGCGGCTGATCGGCGTCGATTCCCTGTCCTTCCTGTCGATGGACGGCCTCTACCGCGCCGTCGGCGAGACCGGCCGCAACGACCGCAGCCCGCAATATTGCGACGCCTGCTTCTCGGGCGAGTATCCGATCCGGCTGGTCGACCATGACGGTGGCCAGCAATCGCAATTGTCGCTGCTCGCCGAAGCATGACCCAGTCCCTGTCCGGAAAGATCGCGCTGGTTACCGGCGCCTCGCGGGGCATCGGCTATCAGGCGTCGCTGGCGCTCGCCAAGGCCGGCGCGCATGTCGTCGCCGTCGCCCGCACCGTCGGCGCCCTCGAGGAGCTTGACGACGAGATCCAGGC
>JBKJNE010000011.1:0-2914 GCA_046596015.1 Alphaproteobacteria bacterium | reverse complement strand
GTCCTCGACGGCGAGCGAGATGCCGAGGAACTTCGCATAGGGCACCGCCAGCGTCAGGCCGGAGAAGTCGCCCGCCTGCTTCATGCGCTCGAAGGTGTCGCGGAAGCCGCTCATGGGTCGGTCGCCTGCGCCAGCTTGCCCTGGCCGGTGAACATGAAGGTGGCGGTGGCGTTGGCGATGGGCTTGGCCTTGTCGTCGTGATAGGCGAAGCCGCGCACGAAGGCGATCAGCCGCGTCACCTTGTAGCATTCGGCGAAGGCGAACACGTCGCGGCCTGGCTCGGCCGGGCGCATGTAGTCGATGCGCAGGTCCAGCGTGGCGAAGGCGGCGGACTTCTCGACGCGGGCCACCACCGCCGAGCCGCAGACATTGTCCAGCACCGCCGAGATGGCGCCGCCAGCCAGCACGCCGGTGTCCGGGTTGCCGACGAGATCCAGGCTGTAGGGCAGGCGGACCGTCACCGCGCCGGGCGCGAAATCCACCAATTGCAGGCCGATGGCACCCATATGCGGGATCCGGTCCAGGAACTTCTGGCTGCGGATCATGCGCTGGAACTTGTCGTCGTCGGTCATGGGCGCGGATTATGCATCCGGTGTCCGACCCGGCAAGCGCAATCCCCGGGGGACAAGCCTGCGCTCGGCGAGCTCGAAAAGGCCTTGCGTCGCCAGCGCCAGCAGGGCGGCGGGCACGGCGCCCTCCAGGATCAGGCCGGTGTCGGCGAGCCGGATGCCGGTCAGGATCGGCTGGCCGTAGCCGCCGGCGCCGATCAGCGCGCCCAGCGTCGCCGTGCCGACATTGATGACGGCGGCGGTCTTGATGCCCGCCATGATCGACCGGGCGGCGAGCGGCAGCTCGATGCGCCGCAGGACGGTGCCGCGCGGCAGGCCCAGCGCCTCGGCCGATTCCCGCAACGGCGCCGGTATGCCGCTCAGGCCCGCATGGGTGTTCCGGATGATCGGCAGCAGACTGTAGAGGAACAGCGCGATCAGTGCCGGCGGGCCGCCGATGCCGACCAGCGGGATCATGAACACGAACAGCGCCAGCGACGGAATGGTCTGGGCGACGCCCGCCGCCGCCAGCACGGCCTGGCCGACGCGCGGACGGCGGAAGGCGAGGATGCCCAGCGGGATGGCGAAGATAATCGCCGCGCCCAGCGAGATCGCCACGAGGGTCAGGTGCTCGGCCGTGGTGCGGGCGAGGCGGCGCCATAGGCCGTCGGCGGGAGGCGCCGTGCCGGAGCTTTGCTGGAGGAAGGCGGCGGCGACCGCCTGCTCGGTCTTGCCGTGCAGGGTGACGCCGGCGTTCATCGCCTGCATGCGCGCCACATCGATGCGGCCTTCCAGGCGCGTCAGCGCGGCGATGGCGTCGACGGGCAGATCGAGCCGGTAGAGGATCACGGCCTGGTACTCCGGGAACACCTTCAGGTCGTCGCGCAGCACGGTGAGCCCGTAGGCCGGGATGTTGGCGTCGGTGGTGTAGACGTCGGTGGCGTCGATGGCTCCCGAGCCGATCGCCCGGTAGGCCAGCTCGTGCTCCATGCCGCGCGCGTTGGTCTGGGGCAGGCGATAGCGACCACGCAGCAGCGGCCAGCCGTCCTCGCGGGAGAGGAACTCGTTGCTGAAGACCAGCTCCAGGCCGGGATGGGCGCGAAGGTCGGACAGCGTTGCGATACCCAGCACCTCGGCCCGGTCGCGCCGCAGGGCGATGGCATAGGTGTTCTCGAAGCCCAGCGATCCGGTGATCCCAATGCCGTCCTCGCGCAGGGCGGCGCGCATGGTCTCGTCGGTCGACGCCTGCCGTCCCGCGAGGATTTCACCTGAGATCGTGCCGGTATAATCCACATAGGCGTCGATATCGCCGCCCTTCAGCGCCTCGTAGACGATGCGGGTGCCGCCCAGCCCGGCGCGGTGCGTGGCATCGATGCCAGCCGCTTTCAGCGTGCCCGTCAGGATCTCGCCGAGGACGATGCCCTCGGTGAAGGCCTTGGAGCCGACGGTCGCCGCCCATGACTGCGCCGGCCAGGCGAGCAGCAGCATGGCGAGCAGCAGGCGCCTCACAGCGGCAGCTCGCTGCGCTGGGCGCGGATGAACTCGGTCACGAACGGATCGGCGGGATGCTCGAGCAGGTCGGCCAGGCCGCCCTGCTGAACGATCGCGCCGTTGCGCATCAGCACGATCCGGTCACCGAAGAACGCCGCCTCGTGCATATCATGCGTGACCAGCACGATGGTCTTGGCCAGGCCGCGGAAAACATCCCTCAGGTCGTCCTGCAACCCGCGCCGGATCAGCGGGTCGAGCGAGCCCAGCGGCTCGTCCAGCAGCAGCACGTCCGGGTCGAGCGCCAGCGCCCGCATGATGGCCACCCGCTGGCGCTGGCCGCCCGACAGCTCCGCCGGCCAGGCGTCGAGGCGCTCGGCGGGAAACCGGGTAAGGGCGGCGAGCGTCTCGACCCGCTCCGCCTGCGCCGCGGCGGTCCAGCGGAGATAGGCGGGCATCAGGCAGATGTTTTCTCGCGCCGTCAGGTGCGGAAACAGGCCACCGTCCTGGATGACGTAGCCGGTGCGCCGCCGGGCTTCGGTGAGTTGGCCGGCGAGCGGCGCGCCGTCGAACAGCACGTCGCCCTCGTCGGGCGGCGCGAGGCCGATCAGCATCCGCAGCAGGGTCGACTTGCCGCAGCCGCTGGGTCCGATCAGCACGGTGGTCTCGCCTTCGGGAATCGCCAGCGCCAGCGGCTTGACCGCCTGCGCCTCGCCGAACCGTTTCGCCACGCCCCGCAATTCCAGCATGCGCGGAGTGTAGGACGACGGGGGCGGCGGGAACACCAGGTTGTCCGCGCGCCGTCTCAGTGGCGCGAAAACTGGTCGATGAAGCGGTTGACGTCCTCGGCGACGCCGGCGCGCCAGCGGAACATGTGC
>JBKJNE010000444.1:0-3107 GCA_046596015.1 Alphaproteobacteria bacterium | reverse complement strand
GCCGCTATCACGTCGGCCTGGTGACGACCGCCGCCGCCGTCGACGCCATCCGCAAGGCGAAGGCCGCTGGCCTGCCGGTGACCTGCGGCACGGCGCCGCATTATTTCGCACTCAACGAGCTGGCCGTGGCCGAGTACCGCACCTTCGCCCGCACCTCGCCGCCGCTGCGCATCGAGGAAGACCGCCGCGCGGTGGTCGAGGGCCTGGCCGACGCCACCATCGACGTAATCGTCAGCTCGCACGACCCGCACGACGTGGAGAGCAAGCGGCTGCCGTTCGACCTGGCCGCCTCGGGCGTGATCGGCCTCGAAACCATCCTGCCGATCATGCTGGAGCTGCACCATGGCGGCCACGTGAAGCTGGCGCGGCTGCTGGCGGCACTGACCTCGCGGCCCGCCGAAATCCTCGGCATTCCGGGCGGCAGGCTGGCCAAGGGCGAACCGGCCGACCTGGCGCTGTTCGACCCCGACACCCCGTGGCGCATCGATCCGGATCAGTTCCGCAGCAAGGCGAAGAACAGCCCCTTCGAAGGCCGCCCGGTACAGGGTAGAATCGTCCGGACAATCGTGGGCGGGCGCACCGTTTATCAGGCGGGATAAAGGGGCAGGCGGGGTAACGGATGGACGGCATACTCGGGGTCATCATCGCGGCCGTGACCGGCTACCTGCTGGGCTCGATCCCGTTCGGCCTGCTGCTGACCAAGGCGGCGGGCATGGGCGACATCCGCGCCATGGGATCGGGCAATATCGGTGCCACCAACGTGCTGCGCACCGGCAACAAGTGGCTGGCGCTGGCGACACTTCTGCTCGACGCGAGCAAGGGTGCGCTGGCCGTGTTCGCGGCCCGCGAAATCGCGCCCGACGCCATGCTGATCGCCGCCGCCTCGGCATTCTTCGGCCATCTCTATCCCATGTGGCTCAACTTCCGCGGCGGCAAGGGCGTGGCGGTTTTCCTTGGCATCGCGCTGGCGATCAACCTGGGGCTGGGCGCCATCTGCTGTGTGATCTGGCTGCTGACCGGGCTGCTGTTCCGCTATTCGTCGGTGGCGGCGCTGGCCGCCGCGACCATCGCGCCGATCTACGCCATGGTGATGGTGCCGCCCCTGGAAACCGCCGTGCTGTTCCTGCTGCTGGCGCTGATGATCTTCCAGCGCCATTCGTCGAACATCCGCCGCCTGCTGCGCGGCGAGGAACCCCGGATCGGACAGAAATAGCGCATGGCGACCACGCTCACGGATCGTGATCTGCGCGACCGGGTGCGGCTGATTCGCAGCGCCAATGTGGGGCCGATCGTCTTCCGCCAGCTTTTGGCCCGCTACGGCACCGCCGGCAAGGCGCTCGACGCGCTGCCCGAGCTGATTCGCAAGGGCGGCTACCAAGGTGCCGCGCTTTGCTCGGCCGATGAGGCCGAGGACGAGATCGCCGCCGTGGAAAAGCTGGGCGCGCGGTTGCTGCATTTCGACGACTCCGCCTATCCGCCGCTGCTCGCCGACGTTTCGACCGCGCCGCCCGTGCTGACCGTGTTGGGAGAAGTCGAGTTGCTGAGTGCGCCGGGCATCGGCGTCGTGGGGGCGCGGAACGCGTCCGCCGCGGGCATCCGGTTCACCCGGCAACTGGCGGCCGATCTGGGCGCCCAGGGCTTCGCCGTGATCTCCGGCATGGCGCGGGGAATCGACACCGCCGCGCACCAGGCAGCGCTGTCCACCGGGACGATCGCCGCCGTGGCTGGCGGCATCGATGTGGTCTATCCGCCGGAGAACCAGGCGCTCTACGAAAGCATCGCCGCGACGGGCGCGATCGTGTGCGAGATGCCGCTGGGCACCAAGCCCCAGGCGCGGCACTTCCCGCGCCGGAACCGGCTGATTTCCGGGCTGTCGCTGGGGCTGGTGGTGGTCGAGGCGGCGATGAAATCCGGCTCGCTGATCACCGCCAACTACGCGCTCGAACAGGGCCGCGAAGTGTTCGCCGTGCCGGGGTCTCCGCTTGACCCGCGGTGCCGGGGAACCAATAACCTGCTCCGCCAGGGCGCGGTGCTGACCGAGGGCATCGACGACGTCCTCAACAACCTGCCCGACTGGGGCCGGCGGCCTGTCGCCCTACAGCAGCCGAGCCTGAAACTGGAGCGAAATCCGGCCGACGCGGATGATGCGGCCAGAGGGTCGCTGATCGAGAAATTGGGACCGACGCCGGTGGACGTCGATGAGCTGATCCGGCAAAGCGGTTTGACACCCGAGGTTGTTTTGACCATTTTGCTGGAACTCGAATTGGCCGGTCGCCTCGATCGGCACTCAGGAAACAAGGTTTCTCTGGCCTGAAGCCGGACCCCTCTGAGACCAGCCCGCAGAAACGGACGTCATGAATCTGGTTATCGTCGAATCGCCGGCGAAGGCAAAAACCATCAACAAATACCTGGGCAGCAACTTCAAGGTGCTGGCCAGCTTCGGTCACGTGCGCGACCTGCCGTCGAAGGACGGATCGGTGCGCCCGGCCGAGGACTTCGCCATGAGTTGGGAAATAGACAACGATTCGAAGAAGCGCATGAAGGACATCGCCGAAGCCGCCAAGGGCGTCGAGATGCTCTATCTGGCGACCGATCCGGACCGCGAGGGCGAGGCCATTTCCTGGCACGTGCAGGAGATCCTGAGAAACACGAAGGGACTGGCCGCCACGCCGATGAAGCGCGTGGTGTTCAACGAGATCACCAAGTCGGCGGTGCTCGAGGCTATAGCCAACCCGCGCGACGTGGACCAGGAGCTGGTCGACGCCTACCTGGCGCGCCGGGCTCTGGACTATCTGGTCGGCTTCACCCTGTCGCCGGTGCTGTGGCGCAAGCTGCCGGGCGCACGCTCGGCGGGCCGCGTCCAGTCGGTGGCGCTGCGGCTGATCTGCGAGCGCGAGCTGGAGATCGAAGCGTTCCGGGCGCGGGAATACTGGACCGTCGATGTCGACCTGAAGACGCCGTCGGGCGAGCCGTTCACCGCCTCGCTGACCGAGCTGAACGGCAAGAAGCTCGACAAGTTCGACCTCGCCGACGAAGCCGCGGCCAAGACGGCGGTCGCCGCCATCGAGGCGCGCGACTTCAAGGTATCGACGGTCGAGAGCAAGCCG
>JBKJNE010000242.1:0-2617 GCA_046596015.1 Alphaproteobacteria bacterium | reverse complement strand
GTTGCCGGTGGTGCGCACGTCGTATCCGAGCCGGCCGAGCGCCTGGTTCAGCACCGTGCGGATCGCACGGTCGTCGTCGGCTACCAGGATCGTTCCATCGCTCATGCGCGCTGCCTATTGTTTTTCGTTGGTCTCGGCCCGGTGGGCAGCAGCACGCGGAAGATGGTCCTCCGCGGCAGGGAGTCGCACTCGATGACGCCGCCATGGTCGCCGACGATCTTGGCGACCAGCGCCAGGCCCAGGCCCGTTCCGCCGGGCTTGGTGGTCACGAACGGGTCGAACAGGTGGGACTGCAGGTCCTCGGGCACGCCCGAGCCGTTGTCGATCACGCAGATCTCGAGCGGCAGGTTGATGCGCTCGCGCGTCCCCGGCACCGCGACGCGCACGCCGTGACGGTAGGCCGTGGTCAAGGTGATTTCGCCGCCGTCGTCAGGCGCGGCCTCGGCCGCGTTCTTGATCAGGTTCAGGAACACCTGGATCAGCAGGTTGCGGTCGCCATGCACCGACGGCAGCGACGGGTCGTAGAGCTCGCTGAACTTCACCGAGCGCGCGAAGCCGTTCTCGGCCACCCGGCGCACATGCTCCAGCACCTCGTGGATATTGATCGGCGACCGGTCGATGGGACGCGGGTCCGAAAACACCTCCATGCGGTCGACCAGCGCGACGATGCGGTCGGTCTCCTCGCAGATCAGCCGCAGCAGCGCCTTGTCCTCGGAGCCCACCGAGCTTTCGACGAGCTGGGCCGCGCCGCGGATGCCGGACAGCGGGTTCTTGATCTCGTGGGCGAGCACCGCGGCCATGGAGACGATCGAACGGTTGGCGCCCCGGTGCAACAACTGGTGATCGATCTTGCTGGCGATGCCGCGCTCGCGCAGGGTCACCACCAGCAGCGTCGGATCCTCGGAGACCGGCGATATCTGCACGTCGACGTTATGGATGCCGATGCGCGGCGTCGCCAGCACCAGGCCGTACTCGGACACGGAGGAACCGCGGGTGCGGACCTGGCCGACCAGCGCGATCAGCGGGCTGTCGAACGGGATGATCTCGCTCAGCCCCTGTGTCTGCAGCATCTTGGCGCTGGACTGGAAGAACTGCTCGGCGGCCAGATTGGCGAAGCGGATGCGGTCCGATTGGTCGACCACCAGCAGCGGATCGGGCAGCGCGTTGATCAGCACCTCGGTGCTGACCGGCGATTGCCCCTTGCCCCTGAACAGGCTGGCCACGGAGGGCATCAGGCCGCCAGCCTTTCGAGCCGGGGTTCGTAGAAGGCGCGCACCATGGCGCGGACCTGCTGCGGATCGTCCAGCCGGTTGACCCGGTCGCGGAACTCGCCCGAATTCTCCATGCCCTTGGAATACCAGCCGATATGCTTGCGCGCGACGCGCACGCCGTTCTCTGTCCCGTAGAGGCTCAGCATGGCATCGTAATGCTCGAGCAGCACGTCGAGCTGCTCGCCCAGCGACGGATCGGGCAGCCGCTCGCCGGTGCGCAGATAGTGGGTCACCTGCCCCGGAAACCAAGGTCGCCCATAGGCGCCGCGGCCGATCATCACGCCGTCGGCGCCGGACTGCCTGAGCGCCTCGTCCACGTCATCGAAGGTGTTGATGTCGCCGTTGACGATCACCGGGATGCTCACGGCGTCCTTCACCTGGCGCACGAACGACCAGTCGGCATGACCCTTGTAGAGCTGGTTGCGGGTGCGGCCATGGACGGTGACCATCTTCACGCCGCGATCCTGGGCGATGCGGGCCAGTTCGGGCGCGTTGCGGCAGTTGACGTCCCAGCCCGTGCGCATCTTCAGCGTCACCGGCACCGAGACGGCCTCGACCGTGCCCTCGATGATGCGCGAGGCGTTGTCCAGGTCGCGCATCAGCGCCGAGCCGGCTTCGCCGTTCACCACCTTCTTCACCGGACAGCCCATGTTGATGTCGATGATGGCCGCGCCCAGATCCTCGTTGAGCCTGGCCGCCTCGCCCATCACCCTGGGCTCGCAGCCGGCGAGCTGCATGGACAGCGGCTGCTCCTCGGCCGACTTGGCGACCATCTGCCGGGTGCGCCGGGTCTCGCGGATCATCGCCTCGCTGGCGATCATCTCCGAGACGACCAGGCCCGCGCCGTAGCGCTTCACCAGCCTGCGGAACGGCATGTCGGTCACGCCGGACATGGGCGCGAGCACGACGGGGTCTTCGATGGAAAGTCGGCCGATCTTGATGGTCATTTTTTATGCAACCTTTTGGGTTGCTGTTTTCCTAAGCAAAGATGCCATTTTGTGCAAGTGTTATCACACAGTTGACCGCCGATGAAAACTCTCGCACACAGTCATGTGAACTTTAGCGTACAGCAGTACCCGGACCAATCGTGAAAGTCGCAGCCCTGATCGTCGCGGCGGGCCGAGGCCAGAGGGCCGGTGGACCGCTGCCCAAACAGTATCTGGAGCTGAATGGCCAGCCGATCCTGCGCCACTCGGCGAAGGCGTTCCTGGACAGTGGCTTGGTTGATATTGTTCAGGTGGTGATTCATCCCGCCGACCGGACGCTCTACGACGAATCGACGATCGGACTGATGCTCGCCGAGCCCTGCCCGGGCGGCGCGAGCCGACAGGAATCGGTACGGCTCG
>JBKJNE010000162.1:0-3362 GCA_046596015.1 Alphaproteobacteria bacterium | reverse complement strand
GACGCCATGCGGTTATTGAACCAACTCATAGGGTTCCTCCCCTGTTAGCGGCTAGGCGCCCCCGTCTTCGCGGATTGACGCCTGCAAGCCTGTTCCACCTGTGTGCCAGAGAGTCCTGGCTCCCCACATATCCCGATTTTTTCGAGAAATTTTATTGATTGTTCATTCGTCCTAATAATGCACTTAGAAACGTTGACGTCAACGCCGGATTGACCGAACCGTCAACTGGCCGTTTCAGGGCATCTCGCGGATCGGAATGCTTTTGCCCCATTCCCGCTCGTAGCGCTCGATGTCCTCCGGCAGCGGGTTGCGGCGCAAGGTCAGGCCGCCGTTCACCTGCAATGCCTCGCCCGTCATGAAACATTCGTCGCTGGCCAGCCAGACGCACGCCGCGGCAACATCCTCGCAGGTGCCGTAACGGCCCATCGGCGTCGCGTCGGCATAGGCCGCCTTGCGCCAGTCCTGCAGCGGCACCTTCTGCATGGGCGTGTCGGTGTGGCCGGCCGAGATGGTGTTCACCCGGATTCCCTTGCGGCCGTAGAAGTTGGCCACCGCGCGAACCACGTGATCGATGCCGGCCTTGGTGCCCACATAGGCTTCATAGCCCTGGACGGTGCCGGTGCGCTGGGCGGTGGCCGAGCTGATCTGGATGATCGAGCCGCCCTTGTCCATGGCGCCCACCATGGCCTGCAGGAAGAAGAACGAGCCCTTGAACTGCAGCGCGATCAGCTTGTCCAGATCCTCTTCGCTAAACTGCTCGAACGGGCCCCCGACGGCGATGCCGGTCGAGTTGACGGCGATGTCGACCTTGCCGAACTTCTGTTTGGTGAATGCCGCGAGGGCGAAGACGTCGGCCTTCCTCGTCAGGTCGCAGACCGTTGCGGCGCCGCCGATCTCGCGGGCGAACGCGTCGAGTTCCGCGCCGCGCCGGCTGGTGACGACCACATCCGCACCTTCCTTGCGGAACCGCCGCGCGATCGCCTGTCCCATGTTGCCTTCGCCGGCCGCGCCGATGACGATCGCAACCTTGCCGTCCAACTGCCCCATCGAATCCCCCGAAGAAATAAGTGCATGCATAGATCGGTCTGCCGACCAATGGTTGCCATGTTTGCGCGCCGGGTGCAACGCCCCACGGCGAGCGGCCCGTCAACCGTCCGAAATGTTTGCGGAAACCGTCGGCGAAGCTGCTAAAAGGAAGCGAGCCGGCAGAACCGGTCGAGGCCCGATCAACGACTCCCACCATGGCGACCGCAAGGCATAGGCAATCATCTCCGGACAGGATCCTGGACGCGGCGGAACACTTGTTCTCGCGCCGCGGGTTCTACGGCGCGTCGCTGCGCGACATAGCCAGGGAGGCGAGCGTGCAGATGAGCCTGGTGAACTATCATTTCGGGCCGAAGGAAGAACTGTTCCGGCAGGTGGTGCGCCGCCGGGCCGACGAGCACGCCAGCGCCATTGCCGCCTCGTTGCAGGCGCTGCTGGAGGAGCAGGAGCGCCATCCCGTCGCCGTCGAGGATGTCATCCGCGCGCTGCTGACACCGATCATCCACCGCTACATCAACGGCGGCGAAGGCTGGCGCAACTACATCCAGCTGCTGTCGCGCGCTTCGCACCAGCATCAGGACGCCAGCTTCATCGCGCCGTTCGTCGAGACCTACCAGCCGATCATGGACCGGTACACCAACGAGTTCCTGCTGCTGTTCCCCAATGCCGACAAGCCCGACGTGTTCTGGTCCATCGTGTTCCTGGAAGCCGCGCTCGCCAACATCCTGCTGCAGAGCACCCTGGCCGAGCGCGTTTCGCAGGGCGCGTTCACCGCCACCGACCTCAGCCCGGTGCTGGAGCGCATGGTGCGGTTCTTCGGCGCCGGCTTCCGCGAACTGGCCCGTTCCTGATCGGGATCGCCGATATCCGTTGAATTTGGTCGATCGATCTAACACCCTGTGGATGGGGACGATCCGCATCATCAACGGGAGCACCGCATGACCATCGAGGAACTGCTCGAGATCGAGGAAATCAAGAATCTTCGCCACCTGTACGCGCTCTATCTGGACAGTGGCGAGATCGGGAAGATGGTCGACCTGTTCCTGCCGGACGGCGTCGCCGAATGGCCCGAGCACATGGGCGGCTACTGGACCGGCCACCAGCAGATGTTCGAGAACTGGACGAAGGTCTACAAGGACGCCGACCTGCCGTTCGCGCATCTGCACATCGCCACCAACCCGTTCATCCGCATCACCGGTCCGGACACGGCCAACGGCCGCTACTACGCCATGTCGCTGCACACCACCGAAAAGGAGATCGGCGACGCCATCAGCGTCATCGGCGTTCACGACGACGTGTACCGGAAGGTCGACGGCAAGTGGTTCTTCGAGAAGACCCGCTATGACTTCCTGTGGCCCGTGCGCCGGTACCAGGGTTTCCGCACGCCGATCTGAGGTATGTCATGGGAAAGATGATCGCGGTGATCGCCAGGGTCCGCGCCAGGGACGGCATGGCCAAAGCCTTCGAGGAGATGGTGACCGGCGTCGCGCGAAACGTGGAGACGGTGGAGCCGGGCAACGTGTTCTACCGCGCCTACCGCACGGCCGATCCCCGGACATTCGTCGCCGTCGAGGTCTATGCCGACAAGGCCGCCCACGAGGCGCACATGGCGTCGGACCACCGCGCCAAGGCCGCGGCCAAAGTGGTGGAGCTGCTGGAAGGCGGCATCGAGGCCGACCGGCTGGAGCAGGTCTGGTAAGGCCGGCTTACGGTTCGTAGACGCCCGAGGCGAACAGGGTCGAGACGGTGCGGATCATCTTTTCCGCGTCGATGTCGGCACCCCTGAAATTGTGGTCCATCACCAGCGCCAGGTAGGCGCCCACCCCGATCATCGACAGGAACTGCGGATCCAGATCCTTGTTGCGGCGGTGGCCGCCGTAGGATTCGCGGATGCTTGGCGCCAGCGACTGGAACCAGGGATAGAGATGGTCGCGGTAGAACTGCCGTCCCCGCTCGCTGTCCGAGAACAGCGCGGTCACCAGCAGCGGATAGATCTCGCGGATGGTGTCGAGCAGCCGCTGATGCGCCTCCAGATTCAGGCGCTGCTGCTCCTCCTGCGAGGTGGCGCGGCGGTAGCTGCGATCGATGGTCATCTCCTTCTCGACCAGCCGCTCCAGCGGCTCGACGACGGCTGCGTCGAACAGCTCTTCCTTGGTCTTGAAGTGGGTGAACAGCGTCGCCTCGTTGACGCCAGCCTCCTGCGCCAGCTCCCGCGTGCGCGAGCCGCCCAGGCCGGCGCGGATGAACACCCGCTGTGCAGCCTTCAGGATCTGTTCCCGCCGTTCGGGCGCCGCCAGCCGCTTGCGGCGCTTGGGGCG
>JBKJNE010000136.1:0-3684 GCA_046596015.1 Alphaproteobacteria bacterium | reverse complement strand
CTCGCGCGGCGTCGACATCGCCGGCGACCGGTTCGATTACCGGATCATCGACAGGATCGTCTCGCCCGCGCTCGGCAAGGGCTCGGAGTACGACAGTCTGGGCAAGACCCTGCCGTTCCCGATCAGCTACTACACCAGGCTCGCGCGCTGGAACGAGGTCTACACGCTGCGCACCAACCGGATCTATGCCGAGATCGTCGACCTGAAGCGCTACAGCTTCGCGCCCGAGCGGATCGACAAGCTGATCCGCTTCATCGACGCGGAAGCGGCCTTCGACATGCACGCGGCCGTCGCGAGGACCAAACGCGACCTGTCGTCGCAGGACAGCGCCACTTTCCGCCTGAGCTTCGACGGCACCGTGATCGAAACCGACGTCACGCGGCGCCAGTTCGAGACCTGGATTGATCCCGACATGAAAAAGCTCGACGCTCTGGTCGATCAGGCGTTGCAGGAGGCGGCATTGGACGCGAAGGACATCGACATCGTCTTCCTCACCGGCGGCACCTCGTTCGTCCCGGCCGTCCGCGCCCTGTTCGACCACCGCTTCCCCGGCGCCGCGATCCAGAGCAGCGACCAGCTTGTCTCCATCGCCAAGGGCCTGGCGCTGATCGGCGACGACGAGGATGGCGCCGCCCTGATGACGGACCAGATTGTCCGTCTCGACGCTTAACCTTGGGGTGACTGTGCATGATCAGGTTCGAACCGGCGCAGAAGCATCACCTTCCCGACATCGTGGCCATGCTCGCCAACGATCCGTTGGGCAGCGCGCGGGAGGATGTGTCCGAGCCGCTGAATCCCGCCTATGTCGCGGCTTTCAACGCAATCGTCGCCGACAAGAACCAACTCCTCGTCGTCGCGCTGCTGGGCCAGGCAGTCGTCGGCACGTTGCAGCTATCTTTTATTCCCGGGCTCGCCCTGACCGGCGCTCGGCGCGGCCAGATCGAGGCCGTCCGTATCCATCAGGATCATCGAGGCTCTGGTCTTGGTCGGACCGTGCTCGAATGGGCAATCGCTCGTTGCCGGGAAAGAGGGTGCAGCATCGTCCAGCTGACAACCGATAAGTCCCGGAAAGAGGCGCACCGGTTCTACGAACGGCTCGGCTTCCAAGCGACCCACGAGGGCTACAAGCTCAGGTTGCGGTGACATCCGCTCAATTAGACGTGTCTCACCAACGGGGTGCACTCCACTATTGTTGGCGCAGTGGTCTTGGATCGACTAACGTCAGTGTAGAGTTGTCCCTTTAAGGCTGGCAATCGCAATAAAGTTAAATGCCGATGTACAAGATCAAGGCCAACATCGACAAGCAACTCGAAGCCTGCGGCGAGGCCTGCTCGCATTTCTACTCCATGTGCGGGTCCAGATTCTACTCGATGAAGGTCACGCAGGAGGTGCGTGGTTTCGCCGCCAAGCAGAACCAGCCAAGCGATGCCTTCATCGCGGCAGAAGGGCTGGATGCCGAAGCCGGGATGAAAGCCATGTCCGACGTGTTCAAGGAGGAGGGCGGGGAGATTTACCCGTCTGTGGAATGACCCTCGAACAGCTCAGCCTGATCGCGCAGATACTCAGTGTATTGCTGATCCCGGCTTCGCTGGTCTTTGTTGGCATGCAGATGCGCCAGACCCATGCCATCGAGCGCGCAAACGCTCAGCGGCACGTGCTCTCGCAGTGGCAAGACTGGGTGAAGTCAATTGCCGGTGACGCCGACATGTTCGAGGATGTGCGCGATTGTCTGCATGATTATCTCGGGCAGGATGAGTTCAAGCGCCACCGCTTCTTTGCCTGGGCGTTCGAGAGCCTGTGGATTGCCGAGCAGACCCTCTATCAATGGGAGGAGGGCCTGATCAGCGAAAAGCCGTTCGTCGGCTCGATCAATGCCGTGCTGGCCATCATCATCACGCCCGGCGGGCATCAATGGTGGGTCGATGCCCAGAAACTTGTAGGGGGCGACATCCGCGATTTTCTGGCGAACCGCCTCGCCGGGAACGGAGTGGGTCTGCCGCCGCAGTGGCATGAACTGGCAACGCATTTCCGTATTCCGCGCCCGGAAGGCGTGACTGCGGCCGCGCTTTAGCCCGAGCGAGATGGGCTTGGAGATTTATTTGGGTTCCGGGGTTCGAGATTTCGGTGATGGTGGACCTCATGTCGTCGCTCTTGAAACTGCGTTGATTCAGGAAGTCCAGTTAAGGGCGCCGCACCTGCGTTTACTGTCCGCCGGTCGGGTCCCTGCGGGTGTCGTCAGCCTGGATCTCCCGCGCCAGCTTCCGAAGCGTCTCGCGGTCGTTGTCATCGCTTACGGCAATGGAGAACTCGATGTCGGTGACGAGCCCGGCATAGCGGTCGACCAGCTTTCTGCCGATTTCGTCGTAGGTCCCGATCACCGCGAACTGTTCGAGAACGTCATCGGAAATCATCCCGGGCAATTCTTCCCAGCGTTGCTCGCGGGAGTAGATGCTGGCGCGCCTTGCCAGGTCTGCGAGTCCCAGATGCTCGAACGCCCCGATATAGCCGGGAGTCGATGCGTAGAAGGCGATCCTGGCGCGGGCATCGCGGACCTTGCCGGCAAGCTGTTCCTCGGTGCGTGCCGACGCGACCAGCGGTTTCATGCACACGCGGAACCCGTCCAGGGAGCGGCCAGCCTTCGCCGCGCCGGCACGAACGGCCGGCAGCATGACGTTCTCGATGTAGGACGGCGTGCAAACGGGATGAGGCCGGATACCTTCGGCCACCTCTCCGGCGACCGAGCACATCACCGGGTTTACCGCCGCCAGGTGGATCGGGATGTCCGGGTGCTCGATCGGACCGGCATTGAACAGCGGCACCATGAGGCTGAGATTGTAGTGCTGGCCTTCCACCTTGAGCCGTGTCCCGTTCTGCCAGCAATCCCATATGGCGCGGACGGCGTTGACATACTCGCGCATCCAGGGGCCGGGTGGAGACCACTTCATGCCGTAGCGCCGTTCGATGTGCCCCTTGACCTGGGAGCCGAGGCCGAGCGTGAACCGGCCCTTGGAAAGCTTTTGCAGCGTCCACGCGCTCATCGCCGTTATGGTCGGGCTTCTTGGAAAGGCTATGGCAACCGCCGTCGTCAACTGCAGCCGGGTCGTCGCCTGGGAAGCGAGGGCGAGAACCACGAACGGATCATCCTTGGTTTCCTCGGTCGCGATTCCGCCATAGCCGATCTCCTCCAGCATTCGCGCGTTGTCCCCGACTGTCGAAATGTCGAAGGGTACCTCGGGAGTGCGAAGGCCTGGGTCAACCTTGCCCAGGGGAAGAAGTGTCTCAAGCCGCAAATCGTGTCTCCTGGTGGGGCTACGGTGACGCTTTATTCAACCCTCGAACACGAACTCCACCAGCGAGCAATCGTCGTCGAACGCCAGCTTGCCCTGCACCGCCTGCACCGTCTCGATGATGCAGTCGACGCGCTCCTGGCAGGTATCGTGCGTCAGGCTAGTGAGGATGGCGATGAACTCCTCGAAGGGCAGCATGCCGGCATTGTCCTTCTTCTCCACCTCGAACACGCCGTCGCTGTAGAGGTACAGCTTGGAGCCCGGCGGCACTGTCGTCGAGAAGTTGTCGTAGTCCAGCCCCTCGAAGGTGCCGATGGGCAGGCCGATGCCCTGCAGCTGCCTGGGCGGTTCGCCCGGCGCCAGCAGGATGGCGGGCGGATGGCCGGCGCCGGCGTAG
>JBKJNE010000249.1:0-3528 GCA_046596015.1 Alphaproteobacteria bacterium | reverse complement strand
CCTCGGTCAAGCCCGTGCAGGCCGAGGTCACGTCGCGCTCGGTCTTGAGCAGCGCCACGTCCGGATGACGGCGTATGGTGCCCGTGGCCGAACATGGCGCGTCGAGCAGCACCGCGTCGGCGGGCGCGGGCGGCTTCCAGGTCGCGCCGTCGGCAGTGACCACCTCGGCCTGCAGCCTCAGCCGGCGCAGATTGACGTTGAGCGTCTTCACCCGCGGCGGCGCACGGTCGACGGCGATCACCGAGGCGCCCGCCGAGGCGAGCTGCGCGGTCTTGCCGCCGGGCGCCGCGCACAGGTCGATGACGGTCTTGCCGGCGATGTCGCCAAGCAGCCTAGCAGGCAGCGCCGCGGCGGCGTCCTGCACCCACCAGGCGCCGTCATTGTAGCCGGCCAAATCCTCGATCCGGCCGCCGGCGGTGATCCGGATCGTGCCCGTCGGCAGCACCTGGCCGCCCAGCTTCTGCGCCCACTGCTTGCGGTCTAGGGCCGGATTCAGGGTCAGGTCGAGCGGCGGCTCGCGCAGGTGTATCTCGGCGATCTGGCGCGCCTGCTGACCGCCATAGGCCTTGGCCCAGCTATCCCAAAGCCATTTCGGCGTGTTCAGCCTGGGCCCGTCCTGCCGGGCGCGCTTGGCCGCGCCCTCCTGCGACAGCCGGCGCAGCACGGCGTTGATCACGCCCTTGAAGGCGGCGACCCGCTTGTCGTCATGGGCATCGGCGAGCGTCACGGAGGTGTCGATGGCGGCGTGCGCGGGCGTGTTGAGAAACAGGAGCTGGGCGACGCCCAGGCGCAGGATGTCGCGCGGCGCCGGCATGGCCGGCGGCAGCGGCTTCTGCAGACAGCCGTCGATCAGGTCGTCGATCTGGCCCAGCCGGCGCATCACGGTGGCACAGAGCTGGCGGACGAAGCCGCGGTCCTGCGGCGCCAGCGGCTCGACCGCGCGGGCGAACGACTCGTCGAAGGCGTGGCGCTTTGAAAGCACCGTTTCGAGCAGGGCGAGAGCGGTCTGGCGTGCGACATCCATGGCAGCCCTGAGTAGTCGGCACGGCACGCCGTTTCAAGCGCTGTTTCAGCCCGTCACAAGCATTTAACCGACGCGGGCGCAGACAACGCCGGATCGATCTGGTAAGGCTGGCCACCGTGAGCAACGACCTGCCTTCCGATACCCCCGATCCTGATACCGTAGCGAGGCCCGAGACGGACCACGAGAGTCCGCGCGGCCCGAAGCTGTCGGAACTGCTGAGCCAGATCGCCGCCGACCATCCGCACGAGCGTATCTCCATCGCCGACATCATGCAGCGGCTCGACGACCGGGCATTCGGCGCGCTGATCTTCATCTTCGCCGTGCCCAACATGCTGCCGACGCCGCCGGGTACGTCGGTGATCCTGGGCGCGCCGCTGGTGTTCCTGGCGTTTCAGCTCGCCGTCGGCCGGTCGGTTCCCTGGCTGCCCAGGGTCATCTCGCAGCGGTCGCTGCTGCTGACCGATTTCGCCCGCATCATCTCGCGCGTGGCGCCAGTGCTGGCGCGGGCCGAACGGTTGATGCGGCCGCGCCTGATGCTGCTGGCGACGCGGCCGTTCGACCAGCTCATGGGCGTGATGTGCATCGTGCTGTCGGTGGTGATATTCCTGCCCATCCCGCTGGGGAACATGCCGCCGGCGCTGGCGATATGCCTGTTCTCGCTGGCGCTGCTGGAGCGCGACGGGGTGGTCTACCTGGCCGGCATGCTGACGGCGATCCTGTCCGTCGTCCTGATCTCGGGCGTGGTCTACGGCATGATCGTGAGCCTGATCTTCCTGCTGTCCGACGTGCTCGGACTGGTCAAGGAACGATAGGCCGCCCCAAACCCGCGCGGCTCAACCCCAGGGGCCGGGCGCGCTCGCGCCCGCCATGGCCCGCAGCGCGGCGATCCGGTTGGCGGTGTTCGGGTGGGTGGTGAACAGGCCGTCCATGGCGCCGCCATGCAGCGGGTTGATGATGAACATATGGGCGCTGGCCGGGTTCCGCTCGGCGGTCGGGTTGTCGATCCGCCGCGCGCCCATCTCCAGCTTCTCCAGCGCCGAGGCGAGCCACAGCGGCCGGCCGCTGATCTCCGCGCCGGCCCGGTCGGCGGCATATTCGCGGGTCCGCGAGATCGCCATCTGCACCAGCATGGCGGCGACCGGCGCCAGGATCATCATGGCGATGGAACCGATGATGCCCATGGGATTGTCGCGGTTGCCGCCGGTGAACATGGCGAAGTTGGCCAGCATGGCGATGGCGCCGGCGATGGTCGCCGTGATCGTCATGATCAGCGTATCACGGTTCTTGATGTGCGCCAGCTCGTGCGCCACGACACCGGCCACCTCCTGGTGGCTCAGCAGGCGCAGCAGGCCCGTGGTCACGGCGACGGCGCCGTTCTCCGGGTTGCGGCCCGTGGCGAAGGCGTTGGGCTGGTCCTCGTCGACGATGTAGAGCCTGGGCATGGGAATGCCGGCGTTCTGCGCGAGCTGGGCGACCATCTCATGCAGCTCGGGCTCGGAGCGGGCGTCGACCGGCTGCGCGTTGTGCATGCGCAGCAGCATCTTGTCCGAGTTCCAGTAGGCGAACAGGTTCATGCCGCCCGCCACCATCAGGGCGATCAAGGCGCCCGTACCGCCACCGATCAGGCCGCCGATAACCATGAACAGCGCGGTGAGCGCCGCCATCAGCAGGGTTGTGCGAAACCAGTTCATCGTGAGTTTTCCGACTCATTAATGTTGCGAACTTCCCGATATGTAAGGATTGTCGGCGTCCATTCAATGAACCGCCCGACGGAATCGAAAGCATGACCGACCCCCAGGAAAAGCAGCCCGAGGCAACGCCGGAAGATGCGGCCAAGCCGGCCGATCCGAAGAAGAAGCCGGCCGAGATCGGCGGCCCCAAGGGCCCCGAGCCGACCCGCTACGGCGACTGGGAACGCAACGGCATCGTCAGCGACTTCTAGACGAATTCTCCCTATCATCCTTCGCTCCTGGAGCAGCCTGCGGTCGCTTGAACGCAGAAGAGCTGCTCCAGCACTCAAAAGCGGATCATTGTGCAAGCACAATGATCAGGGACGAGGGAGAACCAACCCATGATCATGGCCAAGCTGACCGCGCTGGTGACCATCGCGGCGATTCTCTACACCTTCGTGCTGGGCGGCCGGGTCGGCGCGCTGCGCGGCAAGACCGGCGTCGCGGCGCCCGCCACCACCGGCGATCCGATCTTCGAGCGCGCGTTCCGCGTCCACATGAACACCACCGAGCAGCTCGTGGTGTTCCTGCCGGTGCTGTGGCTGTCGGTGCAGGTGATCGGCGACGCCTGGACCGGGCTGGTCGGCGTGATCTGGCTCGCCGGACGGGTGTTCTACGCCAGCGGCTACATGAAGGATCCCACCAGGCGCGGCCCCGGGATGCTGATCACCCTGTCGGCCACGCTGGTGCTGATCGTCGTCACCCTGGTCGGCATCGTCCGCGGCTTCCTGGCGATGTAGCGCACGCCGCCGTCCGGGCCATCAGTGGCCCGGC
>JBKJNE010000217.1:0-8011 GCA_046596015.1 Alphaproteobacteria bacterium | reverse complement strand
CTCAAGGATTGCTGCTCCATCGTTCATGCCGAGTCCGTCGTCGACGGCGCCATGAAGCCCAGCCAGGCGCTGCGCAAGGGCCGCACGTCCAGCATGGGCCTGGCCATCCAGGCGGTCAGCGACGGCACCGCCAACGTCGCCGTATCGGCCGGCAACACCGGCGCGTTGATGGCGCTCTCGAAATTCATCCTGCGCACCATGCCCGGCATCGACCGTCCGGCGCTGGTCACCCTGCTGCCGACCAGGCGCGGGGAAAGCGCCATGCTCGACCTGGGCGCCAACGTGGAATGCTCGTCGGAGAACCTGGTGCAGTTCGCCGTCATGGGTGCCGCCTATGCGCGCGTCGTGCTCGGCGTCAGCCGGCCCAAGGTCGCGCTGCTCAACATCGGCACCGAGGAGCTGAAGGGTAACGAAGAGGTCAAGCGCGCCGCCGAGGAACTGCGCGCGGCCGACCTGCGCTTCGAGTTCGTCGGCTTCGCCGAGGGCAACGATCTAGGTAGAGGCGGCGCCGACGTCTATGTTACGGACGGATTCACCGGTAATGTGGCGTTGAAGACCATGGAAGGCACGTCGATGCTGATCGCTGATCTGTTTCGGCGGGCGTTCCGCAATTCGCCCATGTCCATGCTGGGCTATCTCATGGCTCGCGGCGCCCTCAGGACGCTGCGGGCGCATCTCGATCCCAATACGCATAACGGGGGCATGTTCGTGGGCCTGAATGGACTGGTGGTCAAAAGTCACGGCGGCGCCAATGCTGCGGGCATCGCGAGCGCCATCGGCGTGGCCAAGGATCTGGCCGAGGGCGATCTCAACGGCAAGATCGCCGAGGACATGGCCCAGTACGTGATCCAGCGTCCCACGGCGTCCGCGGAGGTGCTGATCCCGTGAGCGGCATCAGGACAGTCGTCGCCGGCGTCGGATCCTATCTTCCCGAGCGCATCGTCACCAACGCCGAGATGGCGGAGATGGTGGATACCAGCGACGAGTGGATCGTCGAGCGCACCGGCATCAGCCAGCGCCATATCGCCGCCGATGGCCAATACACCTCGGACCTCGCCATCGCCGCGGGCAGACGCGCGATCGAGGACGCTGGTATCGATGCGGGCGATATCGACATGGTCATCGTGGCGACGGCCACGCCCGACGAAACATTCCCCGCCACCGCCGTGAAGGTGCAGGCCGGCCTGGGCATCACCCAGGGTGCGGCGTTCGACATCCAGGCGGTCTGCTCGGGCTTCGTCTACGGCTTCTCCGTCGCCGACAATCTGATCCGTGGCGGCATGTCGAAGACCCTGCTGCTGATCGGCGCCGAGACCTTCTCGCGCATCCTCGACTGGGAAGACCGCACCACCTGCGTGCTGTTCGGCGACGGCGCCGGCGCCGTGGTGCTGCGGGGCGAGCAGGGCGCGGGCGACCGCGGCGTCATCGCCAGCAAGCTGCGCAGCGACGGCACCAAGCACGATCTGCTCTATGTCGACGGCGGCCCGTCCATGACCCAGACCACCGGTAAGCTGCGGATGCGTGGCAAGGACGTATTCAAGCACGCGGTCAATAACTTGTCTGATATTGTTCAGGAGGTGTTCGAGGGAACTGGTCTATCGCTCTCCGACATCGACTGGATCGTGCCGCATCAGGCCAACCGCCGCATCCTCGACGCCACCGCCAGGAAGCTCGGCATCGCGCCCGACAAGGTGGTGGTGACGGTGCAGGATCATGGCAATACTTCGGCCGCGTCGGTGCCGCTGGCGCTCGACCGGGCGGTGCGCGATGGCCGGATCAAGCGCGGCGACCTGGTCCTGCTCGAGGCCATGGGCGGCGGATTCACCTGGGGCGCCAGCCTGGTCCGCTGGTAGCCGCGTCATAACACATTCGTGACAACTGAACCGGCATCTTAGGTGCTGGAAATTTCCTTTTATATTGACTGGCTTAACGGCATTGCCTAACCTAGTTCCCATCACTTCGGGGGAATAGGGGCAGGCAATGAGCGGAAAGACCGTAACGAGAGCGGATCTGAGCGAGGCCGTTTATCAGGAAGTGGGCCTGTCTCGAAACGAATCGGCCGAGCTGGTGGAGCGGGTGCTCGACATCATCTCCGACAAGCTGGTCGAGGGCGAGAGCGTGAAGATCTCCTCGTTCGGCAGTTTCGTCGTCCGCAAGAAGGGCGGCCGCACCGGACGCAACCCCAAGACGGGCGAAGAGGTGCCGATCGGGCCGCGCCGGGTGCTGGTGTTCCGACCCAGCCAGGTACTCAAGTCCATCGTCGCCAGTGCGACCCGGTCTTCGTAAGTCGCGATTGAATGGCCCTCAGTCAGGAAAATAGCGACGGTCGCAGCGCGCCGCGCAAGTCGCCGGATGCGTTCCGCACCATCAGCGAGGTCTCGGACGAGCTGAACGTGCCTCAGCACGTGCTGCGCTTCTGGGAAAGCAAGTTCAGCCAGATACGCCCGCTGAAGCGCGGTGGCCGCCGTCGCTACTATCGTCCCGAGGACGTGATGCTGCTGCGCGGCATCCGCCGGCTGCTGTACGAGGACGGCTACACCATCAAGGGTGTCCAGAAGGTGCTGAAGGAACGCGGCGTGCGTGCCGTGGCCGACGGCGCCCGCGAAGCGGGCGACACGCCGGCGGCGACGTCTTCAGCGTCCACGTCGCCGATGACGCCCGCGACCGCGCCCGACCCTGTCGAGGCTGTGGGCGACGAGGACATCGACCTGGAACGCCTCGTGGCCGAACTGGACGAAATCCGCACGCTGCTGACGCGGTAGAGACATCCAACATTAGGGCTGGCATCCCGCCGCCGGCTGGCATTATAGTCCGCCCGCTTCCGGCCGGGGAACCATCCGCGCCGAGGCTTCTATCGGAGTGTAGCGCAGCCTGGTAGCGCATCACACTGGGGGTGTGAGGGTCGTCGGTTCAAATCCGGCCACTCCGACCAGTAAAAGGGGCCGGCCACCGCGCCGGCCCCGGTTCACTTCGAGGCCCCGCATCATGGTGACAGGCACCAGCCTGACCCTGCAAGACCGCAACCGCATTGCCCGCTGGCTCGTTACCGTTGCCGCCCTGATCTTCATCATGGTGCTGCTCGGCGGCGTCACGCGACTGACCGAATCCGGGCTGTCCATCGTCGAATGGCGGCCGGTGACCGGCGCGCTGCCGCCGCTGTCCGACGAGGCGTGGCAGGCCGAGTTCGACAAGTACAAGACCTCGCCCGAGTTCCAGAAGAAGAACAGCGATTTCAGCGTCGCCGATTTCAAGACCATCTTCTGGTTCGAGTACCTGCACCGGTTGCTCGGGCGGCTGATCGGCCTCGTGTTCGCCGTGCCGTTCTTCTGGATGCTGTGGCGCAGGCAGATACCCGGGCCGCTGAAGCCGCCGCTCTGGCTGCTGCTGGGGCTCGGCGCGCTGCAGGGCTTCATGGGCTGGTACATGGTCGCCAGCGGCCTCGTCGACCGTCCGGACGTCAGCCAGTACCGGCTCGCCGCCCATCTGGGCATCGCCTTCGCGATCTACGGCTACATCGTCTGGCTGGTGTTCGGCCTGCTACGGCCGCAGCCTGGACGCACTGCGCCGTTCATCAGCTTGCTCACGGCGCTGATCTTCCTGCAGATCCTCGCCGGCGCGTTCGTCGCGGGCATCGACGCGGGCTTTATCTACAACACCTGGCCGGCCATGGATAACGGTCACGTCATTCCGCCCGGCATCTGGACCGATCCGCCGCTGTGGCCCGGCCTGTTCGAGGACCACCGCATCGTCCAGTTCAACCACCGCATGCTGGCCTACCTGATCACACTGCTGGTTGGTGTCTGGTGGTGGCTCAACCGGGGGAAGGGGGCGCCGGCCCATCTGCTGGCGCTGGCGACGCTGTTCCAGATGTTCGCCGGCATCGTCACCGTGCTGATCCTGCCCTATGTGCCGGCATGGCTCGCCGTGTTCCACCAGGCCGGCGGCCTGGTGCTGTTCACCGCGGCGTTGTATGCGCTGCACAGGGTGAGGAAGCGATGAGCGGCTGCATCTCGGTCTATATGACGGCATCGTCCGCCGATCGAGGCCGGAAGTCCGGCCCATTTTTCCTGGATCGGCGACGAAACGGGCGGCAAGGCCTGAGAATAGCGTCATTTCTTGTGGTATAATAATACCATATTTTTAGAGCATTGATTTTAATGGATAATTTTGAGCGTGGCCCTGTTGACTTGCGGTGGTAAATCGCCATACTCCGCCGCCGACGATCCAGGGGCGCGTGATGCCCCTCATGCAGGGACCGACCGATGAAAACCTATTCCGCCAAACCCTCCGAGGTCGAGGCAAAGTGGCTGGTGATCGATGCCGACGGCGTCGTCCTCGGCCGCCTCGCATCCGAGGTCGCGAAGATCATTCGCGGCAAGCACAAGCCGACCTACACCCCGCACATCGACTGCGGCGATCACGTCGTGATCATCAACGCCGAGAAGGTCCACCTGACCGGCCGCAAGCGCGAGAACAAGGTGTACTACTGGCATACCGGCCATCCGGGCGGCATCAAGAGCCGCACGGCCGCCAAGATCCTCGACGGTGCCCATCCGGAGCGCGTCATCGAGAAGGCCGTCGAGCGCATGGTGCCGCGTGGCCCGCTCGGCCGCGACCAGATGCGCAAGCTGCGCGTCTATGCCGGCGCCGAGCACCCGCATGAGGCGCAGCAGCCGGCGGTGTTCGACTTCGCCAGCCGCAATCCGAAGAACAAGAGGAACGCGTAATGTCCGATACCATCACCGATCTGAAGGATCTGGGCGCCGCCACCTCGCAGGAGATCGTGGCTCCGAAGTACGAGCAGGAAATCGACGCGCAGGGCCGCTCCTATGCGACCGGCAAGCGCAAGAACGCAATCGCCCGCGTCTGGATGAAGCCGGGCTCGGGCAAGGTCACGGTCAATGGCCGCGACCAGGACACCTATTTCGCCCGTCCGGTGCTGCGCATGATCCTGCGCCAGCCGTTCGAGGTCGCCAACCGCAAGAACCAGTACGACGTGATCGCGACGGTCGTCGGCGGCGGCCTGTCGGGCCAGGCTGGCGCGGTGCGTCACGGCATCTCCAAGGCGCTGACGCTCTATGAGCCCACGCTGCGCAAGCCGTTGAAGGACGGCGGCTTCCTGACCCGTGACTCGCGCGTCGTCGAGCGCAAGAAGTACGGCAAGGCCAAGGCCCGCCGCAGCTTCCAGTTCTCCAAGCGCTAAGCGCCGAGGCCAGATTCGGATTGGGGCCTTCCGCGCTGGCGGGAGGCCCTTTTTCTTTGTGTTACAGTGATGCGCTTGATTAGCCCGGGAGACGCTCCTAGGTTTCGCGCAATCCAGGCAGGAACAGAGCGATGAAAAAAGAGATCGTCAGGGCGGCCATCCTCGGCGCCAGCGGCTACACCGGCGCGGAGCTGGTTCGGCTCCTCAGCCAGCACCCCAATGTGGAGATCGTCGTGCTGACCGCCGACCGCCGCGCCGGCGAGAAGCTGGAGACCGTGTTTCCCCAGTTCGGCGCGCTCGACCTGCCGGACCTGATGAGCATCGAGCAGGTGGAATGGGCCGGCGTCGACGTGGACGTGGTGTTCTGCTGCCTGCCGCACGGCACCACCCAGGATGTGATCAGGGGCCTGATGCACAAGACCGGCCACACGCTGCTCGACGAGCTGGTGGTGGAGACCCGCGAGGACTACATCGCCGAGATTCCCAAGCCGGTGAAGGTCATCGACCTGTCGGCCGACTTCCGGCTGGAGAACGTCGCCACCTATGCCGAATGGTACGGCCACGAGCATCTCGCGCCGTCGCTGCAGAAGGCCGCCGTCTATGGCCTGACCGAGCTGGCCCGGGAGAAGATCCGGGCCGCCGACCTGGTCGCGTGCCCCGGCTGCTACCCCACCAGCGCGATCCTGCCGCTGGCGCCGCTGCTGGCCGCGCGGCAGATCGATCCGAACGACATCGTCATCGACGCCAAGTCGGGCGTGTCGGGCGCGGGCAGGGCGGCCAGGGAGGGCAGCCTGTTCACCGAGGTCTCGACCGGCATCCATGCCTATGGCGTCGCCAATCACCGGCATGGGCCGGAGATCGAGCAGGAGCTGTCGAAGGCGGCCGGCCAGGATTTGATCGTCGCCTTCACGCCGCACCTGATCCCGATGAACCGCGGTATCCTGTCGACCATCTATGTGAAGCTCGCGGGCGGCGTCACCGCCGAGGACCTGCACGACACGCTGTCGGTTCGCTACGAGGCCGAACACTTCGTGGGCGTGCTGCCCTACGGGCAGATGCCCGCGTCGCGGCACGTGCTGGGCTCCAACTACGCGCTGATGGGCGTCGTCGCCGACCGGCGTCCGGGCCGGGCGATCATCGTCTCGACCATCGACAATCTGGTGAAGGGCGCCTCGGGCCAGGCGGTGCAGAACATGAACCTGATGTTCGGCCTGGCCGAGACCACGGGCCTGACCCAGCAGCCTCTGTTCCCCTGATGTCCGGACAGATCATCCCCTATCTGGGCATCCTGCTGAAGATCGATCCCACGGTGTTCCTGGCCGACGGCGTGCGCATCGTCGGCGACGTGGAGATTGGCGCCGACTGCACCATCTGGTTCAACTGCGTCATGCGCGGCGACGTCCACCGCATCCGCATGGGCCATTCGTCCAACCTGCAGGACGGCTCGGTGGTGCATGTCACCGAAGGCCGCTACGGCACCACCATCGGAAACTACGTCTTGATCGGCCACATGTGCCTGCTGCACGGCTGCACCATCGAGGACGGCGTGCTGGTCGGCATGGGCAGCACCATCATGGACAACGTGGTGGTCGAGGAGAACGCCATGATCGGCGCCGGCTCGCTGGTGACGCCGAACAAGCGCGTGCCCAACGGCCAGCTCTGGGCTGGCCGCCCCGCCGTCTACATGCGCGACCTCAGACCTGAGGAAATCGCCCATCACCGCAAGCTGACGCTGGGCTACATTCTGCGCGGCAAAGAATACATGGGCCGCTGACCGCTCATGATCGGTGTCTTCGATTCAGGCTCCGGCGGCCTTACGGTACTCGAGGGGCTGGTCGAGGCGCTGCCGGACGAAACGTTCCTCTATCTGGGCGACCACGCCCGCGCGCCCTATGGCGAGCGCGACAATGCCGAGATCGTCACCTACACCACCGAGGCCATCGACTTCCTGATGCGCTCGGGCTGCCGGCTGGTGGTGATCGCCTGCAACACGGCCGCGTCGGTGGCGCTGCGCACCATCCAGCAGACCTGGCTGCCGTTTCACCATCCGCGAAACCGGGTGCTCGGTGTGCTTGTGCCCATGGTCGAGGCGCTGGCCGGCGTGCCGTGGCACCGCGAGGTGCCGCACGAGGACGACGTGCTGCTCTTTCCCCGCGTGGTGCTGTTCGGTACCACCAAGACCATCGAGAGCCGCGCCTATCTGGAGGAGGTGCGCAAGCGCGCGCCCGGCTGCGACATCGTGCAGCAGGCCTGCCCCGGTCTCGCCGGCATGATCGAGGACGGGGCGTCCGAAGCCGAGTTGCTAGCGAGCATCGAGAAGAACGTCGCGGCCGCGCTCGACGGCCACAAGGGTTTCGTGCCCGACGCGGCGGTGCTGGGCTGCACCCATTATCCGCTGGTCCGCCACCTGTTCGCCCGCTGCCTGCCGAAGGATACGCGCATTCTGTCCCAGCCCGACCTGGTAGCCGAGGCGCTGACCGATTACCTGCGGCGCCGCCCGGATTTTTCCGATGCGGGGCAGGGCGAGCGGACCGTGCGCTACCTGACGACGGGTGATCCCGCGAGGCTGCACGGACTGGCGGTGTTCATGCAGAACCTGCACGGGCAGTTTGTGCGGGTCACGTTGTAACGTCTTCCTCAGTGCTTCTACGAACATAGCGAAGCAGCCCAGCCGTGCCGTTGATGGCTGTGTGACGGATCGGCTGGATCGCTTCGCGTTGCTCGCGAAATCAGCGGTGGTGAAGGCGGGATACCCTACGCCGCGGGCCGCGAACTGGTCACGTAACTCCCCGGCGCATCCTCGATGAT
>JBKJNE010000076.1:0-3915 GCA_046596015.1 Alphaproteobacteria bacterium | reverse complement strand
CTCGATCCACCAGATCGGCGCCCGCGTCCAGGGCGCGCCCGCCTGCAACGGCTGGACTTTCTGGCACTTCGAGGACAAGGGAAGTTTGATCCCCATCGACCTGCTCAGACAGAAGCTGCGGTCGGAGATGATTGTGTGAGTGTTGGCTCTAAATGAAGGCGATGGCCAAACCAACAACTCCAATAACACCAAATATCACATTGTAAATATCGCTGTTTCTCCTGTAGTGATTCACTATATAATTTAGAATAGGTATCGTATACCTTCTAGTATAGTTGGATTTTCCTATTAATTCAACGACCTCAACATTATTTCTCCTCTGCTTTTCACGATCGGTAATAAACACCTCTACCCTCCAATGCATGGGCGCATTTTCGACTAAATCTCTCTCCCAATCAAATCGAGGTATCTCTATCCGCACAAAATCATTCTCATAATTTGGATGGGCGTACCATTTGCTCTCCATAGGACCAAATCGCAGCCTATTGCTTTTTTCTGCGCCGAGAAGAAAATCTGTTAAGGGGCTAAAAGTTGGCCAAAAAATATAATTTCTGACGTGCGGCTCACGCCAGAGCAGTTCTATTAGAAATTCCAAATCATTTTCATCTTCAATATCGGTATAATATATCCTACGAAAATATGATTTCTCGATATTGGTTGGAATTAAATGGTTAAACGGAAATTCGGGAATATCAGGGTTATCGCTCATAAATTCTCTCCAAGCTAAATCTTGCGAGCAGCAACAAGATTAACAACTTTTATCATCACTGTCGGCAATGCGTACTCGCCTAGACGGTCAAGTCTCGCCCATATACCGTCGACAGGCATCGATCCCACCATCTTTCCACTCACCACGTCCAGTTCCAGCCGGAAATGCGTGAATACATGCACCACCGGCTCGTCCACCGCCGCCCACTCGACCTGCGCCGGCGCATGGGACCAGCCATCGGCCGCGTCGTCCTCGACCCACGGGCTCGACGGCACTTCCATCATGCCGCCCAGCAGGCCCTCCTCCGGGCGACGGCGCAGCAGCACCTCGCGGCCGGCGGGTCCGTCGCGCTCCAGCCAGAACGCCATGCCGTAGCGGGTCGGGCGCGGCTTCTTGTCCTTCTTGCGTGGCAGCACGGCGGCGATGCCGGCGGCGCGCGCCTCGCAGGCCCATGACCACGGACAGACCATGCACAGGGGCCCACGCGGCGTGCAGACGGTGGCACCCAGATCCATCATGGCCTGGGCGAAGTCGCCGGCGCGGGCGGCGGGCGTGATCGCCTCGGTTCGGCGCCAGATATCGGGCTTCGAGTCGGGCAGCGGCGTCTCGATGGCGTGCAGCCGGCTGATCACCCGCTCCACATTGCCGTCGACGACGGTCGCCGGCCGGTCGAAGGCGATGGCGGCGATGGCGGCGGCGGTGTAGCGGCCGATGCCGGGGAGTTCCAGCAGCGCCGCCTCGTCAGCCGGGAAACGTCCGCCATGGCGCTCGACCACCGCACCCGCGCATTTGTGCAGGTTGCGGGCGCGGGCGTAGTAGCCCAGCCCGGCCCATTCGGTCAGCACGTCGTCGAGCGGCGCGGCGGCTAGGTGCTTCACCGTCGGCCAGCGCTTCAGGAACCGCTCGAAATAGCCCTTCACCGTCGCCACGGTGGTCTGCTGCAGCATGATCTCGCTGAGCCAGACCGCATAGGGATCGGCCCTCTCGCCGGACGCGGCGCGCCACGGCAGCGCGCGACGGTGGCGGTCGTACCAGGCGAGCAGGCCGGCCTGCAGACGCTGAGTTTTCGGCGAGGTCATCGTTTCCGCACTGTCTGCTAAAATCGTTGCCAGTCAACCTGGGCGCTGTCAAAACACTGGCTCATGACCGACAACCGCACAGGCCACGGACCGCGCCGATTCGGCGACCTGGCGCGGCCGTTGCTGAGCCCGGCGCTGCGCAAGCAGGGTTTCGCCCAGAATGAGATCGTCACCCGCTGGCGCGAGGTCGTCGGCGCGCTGCTGGCGTCGCGCTCCATGCCCGAGCGGCTGCGCTTCCCGCAGGGCGAGCGAATCGACGGCACCCTGTTCATCCGGGTCGAAAGCAGCTTCGCGCTGGAGTTCCAGCACCTGACACCCCAAATCCTGGAACGGGTGAACACGTTCTACGGTTACCGGGCGGTGGCGAAGCTGGTGATGAAGCAGGGTCCGATCCCGCGTCCCGCGGTGCGCCCGGCGGCGGCGGACAAACCGTTGCCGGCAGAGGCGCAAGCCGGGCTGGAACACAGCCTGGAAGGCCTCAAATCCGGCCCGCTGAAGGACGCCCTGAACCGCCTGGGACGGCGCCTGCTGGCGGACGGGAAAGACTGAGACCGGCGTCCGCTGACTATTGTGGCGCTCCCATGAACCCTTTATACTCACACAACATCTTGTGGATGACCCATGACACAGCACCCAAATCTTATGTCCAAGGTGTCCCGTCTCCCCGCCGCGCTGCTGCTGGCGCTGGGCCTGACACTGGCCGCTTGCGGCGATGGCGGCGCCAAGGCGCCCGAGACCGGGAAGAAGGCTGAGACGACCGAAGCTGCCAAGCCGGCGGCCTCTACCGCCGATAATCCGGCGAACGCCAAGCCGATTCCCGGCGTGCCGCTCGACGACATGACGGAAGGCTCGGTCGACGCGCCGGTCACGGTGATCGAGTTCGCCTCGATGACCTGCTCGCACTGCGCGCATTTCCAGCAGGAAACTTTCCCGCTGCTGAAGCGGGACTTCATCGACACCGGCAAGATCCGCTTCATCTTCCGCGAGTTCCCGCTCGACAGCTACGCCGTCGATGCGTCGATCCTGGCCCGCTGTTCCGGCGCCGCGAACTATTTCAAGGTGCTCAACAAGCTGTTCGCCGAGCAGCCGCAGTGGATGCCAGCGCCCGGCCCGATCAGCGAGGTGTCGCGCAAGGCGACCCAGGGCCGGCTGGCGAACTACGGCGAGGACTTCGGCGTCGACGAGAAGGAGTACCAGGCGTGCCTGGACAACAAGCCGCTGAAGGATCACCTGGCGAACCGCATGGACGAGGCCCGCAACCGCTATCAGGTGAACGGTACCCCGGCGATCGTGGTTAACGGCAAGCTGACGCCCTCGCCGTCCTATGCCGAGGTGGCCAGGGCGATCAACGAGGCCACGCCGAAGTAAGGCCTGACGGAGAGACTGTTTGCAGTTCCAGCGCCTCAGACTGACCGGGTTCAAGTCCTTCGTCGATCCGACGGAGCTGTACATCGAGCCCGGCCTGACGGGGATCGTCGGCCCGAACGGCTGCGGCAAGTCGAACCTGCTGGAAGCGCTGCGCTGGGTGATGGGCGAGACCAAGCCCACCAACATGCGCGGCGACGGCATGGAGGACGTGATCTTCGCCGGCACCGCGCTGCGCCCGCCGCGCAACCTGGCCGAAGTCACGCTGATGATGGACAACGCCGACCGCACCGCGCCGGTCACGTTCAACGAGCACGAGCAGATCGAGATCTCGCGCCGCATCGAGCGGGAGGCCGGCTCGGTCTACCGGCTGAACGGCAAGGAGGTCCGCGCCCGCGACGTGCAGCTGCTGTTCGCCGATCTTGCGACCGGAGCCCATTCGCCGTCGCTGGTGTCGCAGGGCCGCATCAGCGCGCTGATCGCCGCCAAGCCGAAGGACCGCCGCGCGATCCTGGAAGAAGCGGCGGGCACCAGCGGTCTGCACTCGCGGCGGCACGAGGCCGAGCTGCGGCTGAAGGCGGCCCAGTCCAACCTGGAGCGCCTCGCCGACGTCATGGTGCAGATCGAGGCGCAGCTCGCCGGCCTGAGGCGGCAGGCGCGGCAGGCGGCCCGCTACAAGACCCTGAGCGGCCGGCTGCGCCCCGCCGAGGCGATGATGCTGCATCTCCGCTGGCTCTACGCCACCTACGCGCTGGCCGCCGC
>JBKJNE010000429.1:0-3556 GCA_046596015.1 Alphaproteobacteria bacterium | reverse complement strand
CCCGACACCGGCCGCTTGATCGGCACGCCGGCGTCCATCATGGCCAGCGACGACGAACACACGGTGGCCATGGAGCTGGAGCCGTTGGACTCGGTGATCTCCGACACGACGCGGATGGTGTAGGGGAACTCTTCCGCCGACGGCAGAACCGCCTGAAGCGCGCGCCAGGCCAGCTTGCCGTGACCCACCTCGCGGCGGCCGGTAAAGCCCGAGCGGCCCACTTCGCCCACCGAGAAGGGCGGGAAGTTGTAGTGCAGCATGAAGCGCGAGCGCCAGTTGCCCTCGAGCGAGTCGATGATCTGCTCGTCGTCGCCGGTGCCCAGCGTCACGACGCCCAGCGACTGGGTCTCGCCGCGGGTGAACAGGCACGAACCGTGGGTGCGCGGCAGGACCGTCACCTCGGCGAGGATCGGGCGGACCGTCACCAGGTCACGGCCGTCGATGCGCTTGCCGGTCTTGATGATGTTGCCGCGGACGATGTCCTTCTCCAGGTCCTTCAGCAGGGCCTTCACCACGCTGGGATCGGCCGGCGGATCGATGTCGGTCAGCGACGCGACCACCTGGCTCTTGGCCTCGCTGATCGCCTTGGTGCGGACCTGCTTGTCGGTGTTGCCGTAGGCGGCGCGCAGGCTGGCCTCGCCCAGCTCGGCGACACGGGCCTCGAGGGCGCTGTGGTCCGGGGCTTCCGGCAGGTTCCACGGGTCCTTGGCTGCGTCCTCGGCCAGGTCGATGATCAGGTTGATCACCGCCTGCATCTGGTCATGGCCGAACACGACCGCGCCCAGCATGATCTCTTCGCTCAGCTCGGCGGCCTGTGATTCCACCATCAGCACCGCGGTGCTGGTGCCGGCCACGGTCAGGTCGAGCTGCGAGCTCGGCAGGTCGTCGATCGCCGGGTTCAGCACATACTGGCCGTCGATATAGCCGACGCGCGCGCCGCCGATCGGACCCAGGAACGGGATGCCCGACAGGGTCAGCGCCGCCGACGCGCCGATCATAGCGACGATGTCCGGATCGTTCTCCATGTCGTGGCTCAGCACGGTGCAAAGCACCTGGGTCTCGTTGCGGAATTCGGACGGGAACAGCGGACGGATCGGGCGATCGATGAGGCGCGAGGTCAGCGTCTCCTTTTCGGTCGGTCGGCCTTCGCGCTTGAAGAAGCCGCCCGGGATCTTGCCGGCGGCGTAGTATTTCTCGGTGTAGTTGACGGTCAGCGGGAAGAAGTCCAGGCCCGGCTTGGGCGACTTTTCCGCGACGACGGTGCACAGCACGACGGTGTCGCCGTAGCTGGCCATGACGGCACCGTGGGCCTGACGGGCGACGCGGCCGGTTTCCAGGACCAGCTTGCGGCCGCCCCAGTTGAGTTCCTTACGGGTGATGTTGAACATTTTGAATTCCTTCTTGCGCGGCCAGCCCCATTGCCAGCCGCCCCTTCCTCGACTCTTTCAATTCGAAGGTCGGTTTTGCCGCCCCGTCCGGCGCTTTTGCTGTGGGGGCGGGCCTCAAAAGCGAAAGCGCCGGACGATGCCGGCGCCTTCCTGTTACTTGCGCAGTCCAAGACGCTGGATCAGCGAGGTGTAGCGCGCTTCGTCCACTTTCTTGACATAGGCCAGAAGGCTGCGGCGCTGGTTCACCATCTTGATGAGGCCGCGGCGCGAGTGGTTGTCCTTCTTGTGGGTACCGAAGTGATCCTGCAGGTTATTGATCCGCTCCGTGAGGATGGCAACCTGGACTTCGGGGGAACCGGTGTCGCCGGTGGCGGTGGCGAATTCCTTGATCAGTTCTTCCTTGCGGGAAGCGGCAATCGACATCGGATATCTCCTTTAAAGATTGAAGAGCCGCTTGGGCTTCAGGGTTCCGTCCGTGAGCACGCCGATACCGACGGCCTTTCCGGACACCTTGATAACCACTTCGCCGTCGAGCTGGCGCGGCACGAATACCGGCTGCCCGTGGCGTAAACGGTCGGCCTCGCTTTCCATCACGGCGACCGCCGGGATGTCGTCCAGCGGTGTCTCGATGGGCAGCACAAGGCCACAAGGCGGCGCACTATGGTCTAATTGTCCAAGCTTATCCAGTGAAAATGCTTGGGCCTCGCCGAAGGGGCCGACCCGGGTCCGGCGCAGCGCCGTGACGTGGCCGAACGTGCCGAGCATGACCGCCAGATCGCGGGCAAGCGAGCGCACATAGGTGCCCTTGCCGCAATCCAGCTCGAACTCGGCGCTGTCGGCGTGGGCCTCGATCAGGACGAGGCGCTTCACCTCCACCTCGCGCGGCGGCAGGTCGGGCGGCGCGCCGTCGCGGGCCAGATCGTAGGCGCGTTCGCCATTGACCTTGATCGCCGAGAACGACGGCGGCTTCTGCATGATGAAACCGGTGAAGGCGGGCAGCGCGGCCTCGATCTCCGCCGCCGCCGGGCGCACGCCGCTCAGGCCGGTCACCGCGCCCTCGGTGTCGTCGGTGTCGCGGCCTTCGCCCCACTGGACGGTGAAGCGGTAGGACTTGGAGCCGTCCATGGCGTAGGCGATCAGCTTGGTCGCCTCGCCCAGCGCCAGCGGCAGCACGCCCGTCGCCAGCGGATCCAGGGTGCCGGCATGGCCGACCTTGGCCGCGTCGAGAAACCGCTTCACCCTGGCGACCGCATGGGCCGAGGTGATGCCCGACGGCTTGTCGAGGACCACCCAGCCGCTGATCGGCCGGCCTTTCCTTTTGCGTCCCATCAAACCCTAGTCGTCGTCGGAGGCGTGACCCAGGTCGCGCGCGACCTTGGGCTGGCGCAGCAGCGCATCGATCTTGGCGGCCTGCTCGAACGTCCGGTCCACGGCGAAGCGGAGTTGCGGCACGTAGCGCATGTCGACCATGTGGCCCACCTGCCCGCGCAGGAACCGCGCGCACCGGTTCAGGCCAACCGTCACCTTCTCCACGTCCTGGCCGCCGAGCGGCATGACATAGGCGGTGGCGTTCTTCAGGTCCGGGCCCACGTCCACCTCGGTGATGGTGATCGACACGCCGTCGACCGCCGGGTCGCGCAACTCGCCGCGCATCAGCACCTCGGCCAATGCGTGGCGCAGCACCTCGCCCACGCGGGACTGACGCTGGGTCCGCGGACCTCCACGGGATTTGCTCATGACTTGCCTGCCTTCGCCCGCGTTACAGGGTGCGGGCGCGTTCCTCGACCGAGTACATCTCGATCCGGTCGCCGGCCTTCACGTCGTTGAAGTTGTCGACGGTGATACCGCACTCGGTACCGGCCGCCACCTCCTTGACCTCGTCGCGGAAACGGCGGAGCGAGCTGACCTTGCCGTCATGCACCACCACGTCGTCGCGCAACACGCGGGCGCGGACGTCGGCACGGGCCGAGCCCTCGAGCACGATACAGCCCGCCGCCTTGCCCTTGCCGGCGTTGAACACTTCCTTGACCTGGGCGACGCCGACGATGGTTTCCCTGATCTCGGGCGAAAGCATGCCCGACAGGGCGGACTTGATGTCGTCGACCAGGTCGTAGATCACCGAGTAGTAGCGGATCTCGACGCCGTTCTGCTCGGCCATGGCGCGGGAC
>JBKJNE010000402.1:0-4688 GCA_046596015.1 Alphaproteobacteria bacterium | reverse complement strand
GTGGGCTCGCCGACGATGCAGGCGCGCGGCAGCGGCGCGCGGCCGGCGATCTTCTCGATCATGCCGGCGACGCCGCGGCAGCCGACCTCCTCGTCATAGGAAAACGCGAAATGGATCGGCCGCCTCAGGTGGGCTTTCGCGATGGCGGGCGCCATGGCGAGGCAGATGGCGATGAAACCCTTCATGTCGCAGGTGCCGCGCCCGAACAGCTTGCCGTCCCGCTCGACCAGGGTGAACGGATCGCTCGACCAGTTCTGCCCTTCGACCGGAACCACGTCGGTGTGCCCGGAGAGCACGATGCCGGGGACGCCGGCCGGGCCGCCCACGGTGGCGAACAGGTTGGCTTTGGTCCCGGTGTCGTCGCGGATTACCTCGCAATCGACGCCGATGGTCGCCAGATAGTTGGAGACATAGCCGATCAGCGCCAGGTTGGAGTTGCGGCTGACGGTGTCGAACGCGATCAGGTCGTGGAGGAAACCGACGGCCCGTTGCGCGTTGGGTCTCATCCCTAGCCGTAGACGCGGCTGGCCGGGCTGCCGATCATGGCCATGAACTCGGCGCGGGTGTGGATGTTCTCGCGGAACGCGCCCAGCAAGGTGCTCGTCACCATGGACACGCCGTGCTTGTGCACGCCGCGCGTGGTCATGCAATGGTGCACCGCCTCGACCACCACGGCGACGCCGTCGGGCTTCAGCGCGGTGTTGATGCACTCGGCGATCTGGGCGGTCATCTTCTCCTGCACCTGCAGCCGCTTGGCGAAGGCATCGACGACGCGGGCGAGCTTGGAGATGCCGACGACCCGGTTGGTCGGCAGGTACGCGACATGCGCCTTGCCGATGATCGGCGCCAGATGATGCTCGCAATGGGATTCGAACGGGATGTCGCGCAGCACGACCATCTCGTCATAGCCCGCCACTTCCTCGAAGGTGCGCGCCAGGTACTGGTTGGGGTCCTCGCGGTAGCCGGCGAAGAATTCCTCGTAGGCACGGACCACGCGGGCCGGCGTGTCCATCAGGCCTTCGCGCTCGGGATCGTCGCCCGCCCAGCGCAGCATGGTGCGCACGGCCTCTTCAGCCTCTTCGCGGGTCGGCAACCTCACCACTCTCTTGTCCACGGTCTTCTCCCCGGCTCCCGCCGTCAATTCAGGCTTGTACGCTGGTACGGGCTGTCCAGCGAGAAGGCGGGAATGTCGATCTCGAATTCCTCGCCGGCCTTGGTTTCCATCTGATAGCGGCCGACCATGATGCCGGACGGCGTCGACAGCGGCGTGCCGCTGGTATACTCGAAGCTCTCGCCCGGCCGCAGCACCGGCTGCTCGCCGACCACGCCGTCGCCGCGCACTTCCTGCACCTGGCCGTTCGCGTCGGTGATATGCCAGTAACGGCCGATCAGCTGAACGGTTTCGCGGCCGGCGTTCTCGATGTTGACCTGGTAAGCCCAGACGAAGTGGTTGTCCTCGGGGTCCGACTGGTCCTCGATGAAGTAGGGCGTTACGGTCACGCTGATCAGCCGGGTTACGGCGTTGTACATGGTGTGGCCTTGTTTTCGATCGGCCCTAGTTGCGGTCCGAGTGGGCGGCAATCCGGGTACTCTACCCCCGGATTGCCGTTTGTCCACAGCCCTAAGGTGGTCGGGCCTAAGCCGATATACACGACATCGCCTGATCCAGATCGTCGATCAGGTCCAGAGGGTCCTCCAGGCCGACCGACAGCCGCAGCGTGCCCTCGATGATGCCCAGCTCCAGCCGCGCCTCCTCGGCCAGCGACCGGTGGGTCGTGCTCGACGGATGGGTCATCAGGCTCTTGGCGTCGCCCAGATTGTTGGAGATGTCGATGATCCGCAGCGCGTTCAGCAGTCGGAACGCGGCCTCGCGACCGCCCGGCACGTCGACGGTGATGATGCTGCCGCCCGCCTTCATCTGGCGCATGGCCAGTTCATGCTGCGGATGGTCCTTGCGGCCGGGATAGAGCACCCGCGCCAGCCTGCCGCTGTCGGCGAGGAAATCAGCCACTTTCGCGGCATTCTCGCACATCCGCGTAACGCGCAGGTCCAGCGTCTCCAGGCCCTTCAGCATGATCCACGCGTTGAACGGGCTCATCGTCGGACCGGTGTGGCGCAGATACTGGTTGAGGTGGTCCTCGAAGAATTTCTCGCCGCACAGGATCACGCCGCCCAGCGCCCGTCCCTGTCCGTCGATGTGCTTGGTGCCCGAATAGACCACGATGTCTGCGCCGTAGTCGGTGGGACGCTGCAGCAGCGGCGTGGCGAACACGTTGTCGACGATCACCGTGGCGCCCACCGCGTGCGCCGCGCGGCAGACATGGTCCAGGTCGACCACGTCGAGGGTCGGGTTCGCCGGCGTCTCGACGAACACGGTCCTGGTGCCCGGCGTGATCGCGCGGGTCCAGGCGTCGTTGTCGGAACCGGTCACCAGTTCGGTGGCGATGCCGAAGCGCGGCAGGATTTGATCGAGGATGTAGCGGCACGAGCCGAACAGCGCCTTGGCGCCCACCACCTTGTCGCCGGCGCGTAGCTGGCACATCAGCGCGGCGTTGACCGCGGCCATGCCCGTCGCGGTCGCCTTGGCCACGGGCAGGCCCTCGATCAGCGACATGCGCTCCTCGAACATGGCGACGGTCGGGTTCGACAGGCGCGAATAGGTGAAACCGTCGGCGGTGCCGGCGAACCGCTCGGCGGCGGTCTCGGCCGCGTCGTAGCGGAAGCCCGAGGTCATGAAGATCGCTTCCGACGTCTCGCCGAAGTCCGAGCGCTTCGTGCCGCCGCGCACCAGCCTGGTGGCGAGCCGCCAGTCGGAGGGTTTGCAGTTGGTCATGATGCTGCTTCCTTCTCGCTCGATTCCATCGCGTCGGCGATGGAAGCGTTGTTCTCGCCGCCCCGGGACCGCAGCGCGCCGATCGCCTTGCGGCGGTCGGCCCGTGTCCGGTTCTGCGACAGTTTCCATTTCGCATCGACCCGCTCCAGCGGGATTTCCAGGCCGACGATGCCGCGCTGCAGGGCCGCGACCGCCTTCGCCGGCACGCGGTCCAGTTCCCACGCCGGCTTGGGCGACAGGTGCCGTTCCGCCTGCGCCACCAGCGCGCGCAGATGGGCCTCCAGCGCCGGCGCGGGCAGTTTCGTCGCCGTGCCCACGACATGTACGGCGGTATAGTTCCAGGTCGGCACCTGTCCGGCGCTGTCGTACCAGTCGGGCGAGACATAGCAGTGCGGGCCGGAGAACACGGCCAGCACCGGTCTGCCCAGCGCCCGCTTCCAGATCGGGTTGGCGCGCGCCACGTGGCAGCGCAGCAGGCCCTGCCGCCGGTCCAGCACGAACGGGATGTGCGCCGCCTCCGTGCCCGCCACCAGCAGGCCGAACTCGTGCCGTTCGATCAGGTCGAGCGCGGCCTCGCGGTCGTCCTGCAGGAAATGGTCCGGTACGTACATCGCATCCGCCCCAAAACAAAAAACCCCGACCAAAACGGGTCAGGGTTCGCGCCCGACCGTTTAGCTGTTTGTTTAACGTGGCCGCAAGCTGGTCGCCAAATCACCACGGACGGAGTGTTAGGCGTTTTCCTCCACCGGGTCAAGGAGCTGACGAAGCTGGGCGGCCAGCTCCTGGTTGCGGAACGGCTTGCGCAGCACCGGGGCGTCGACGCCGATGTTGCCCAGATGGTCCATGGCGTCCTTCGGGTAGCCGGACATGAACAGCACCTTCAGGTCGGGCCGCAGCGCGCGCGCCTGGACCGCCAGCTTGTCGCCGTAAAGGCCGCCGGGCAGCACCACGTCGGTCAGCAGCAGTTCCACGTCCGGTTCGTCGGGCAGCACCTCGAGCGCCTTCACCGCATTGTCGACGTGCACCACTTCATAACCCATGCCGCGCAGCCGGCGCACCAGCAGGTCGCGCACCGCGGCGTCGTCCTCGACCAGCATGATGCGCTCGCCGCGGCCGCCATGCGCGGCTGCCGGGTCCCTGGTGTTTTGCGCTGTTTCGGCCGTGCCGCGGTGGCTGGGCAGGTAGAGGGTGACGCGCGTGCCCTTGCCCGGGCTGCTGTCGGCCTTGATGGCGCCGCCCGACTGGCGCACGAAGCCATAGGCCATGCTCAGGCCAAGGCCGCTGCCGCGGCCGGTGTCCTTGGTGGTGAAAAACGGCTCGAAGATGCGGGCCAGCACATCGGGTGCCATGCCCGTGCCGGCGTCGGAGACCTCGATGGTCACGTAGTCGCCGGCCGGCAGCGGATCCTTCCCCGCCACGGTCTCGGCGGCGAAAGTCTCGTTGCGGGTGGTTATGGTGAGCTGGCCGCCCAACGGCATGGCGTCGCGCGCGTTCAGCGCCAGGTTGAGGATCACGGCTTCGAGCTGGGACGGATCGACCCGCACCAGCCTGGGGTCCACCTCCAGGTCGCGCCTTACATGGATGGCGGCGCCCAGCGCGTGCTCCAGGATCTCGCTCAGGCCGGCGATCAGGATGTTGACGTCGACGACCTTGGGCGACAGCGCCTGGCGGCGCGAGAACGCCAGCAGCCGCTGGATCAGCAGCGCGCCGCGCTCGGCGGCGTTGAGCGCCTTTCGCAGCAGCGACCTGCTGTTCTGCGGGTTGTCCGCCAGTGTCTCCTCGGCCAGTTCCATGTTGCCGATCATCACCGCCAGCAGATTGTTGAAGTCGTGCGCCAGCCCGCCGGTAAGCTGGC
>JBKJNE010000262.1:0-4629 GCA_046596015.1 Alphaproteobacteria bacterium | reverse complement strand
GAATCCAGGCCCATCTGGACGCGGGCGCCGACCAGGTCTGCATCCAGGCCCTCGGCAGGGACGGAAAGGCGGATGAAGCGGCGCTGAAGGCGCTGGTGAAGGCCTAACCTCAGCCGTCATCCCGGCGAAGGCCGTGACCCAGTCTTGGCGAGTGGGTTGCGCGCTGCGCGCTGGTTTTTCGTAAGGAAGGTCTGGGTCCCGGCCTTCGTGCGCGGGGATGACGGCTAGAGAATTACCTGCCGCGCGTCACGCTCACCGGCGTTGCGGGGCCTGATCGGAACGGTTCCTGCAGCATGATCATGTCGGGCTGATCGGTGTGGACTTTCTTGACCGCCTGCTGGTTCGCGCCATGCACGGCAACGGGCTGGGCCTGTACGATCTTCGCCCGCTTCGAGCCCTTGTCCGCGACGTTCGTGGCGGCGGGCTGGGTCTCGGCATGCGCCCCGGCGGCGGTCAGCGCCAATCCCAGCACGCTGGCCAGCATGAGACGGGAGCGCGCGGTCGAATCGGTGGTCATGGTGTCGTCCTCAGGCGGGTAACCCCAGACGCCGACGATGTGCCGCCGTGGTTGAACGGCGCATGAACGATCGCCATCAGATGCGCCGCTCCATGCCGGCCCAATAGGGCTCGCGCAGTTTGCGCTTGAAGATCTTGCCGGAGTCCTCGCGCGGCAACTCGGCGGCGAACTCGATCACGCGCGGCACCTTGTAGCCGGCGAGCCGGTCGCGCAGGAACGCCCTGATACTGCCGGCGTCGAGCGCGCCTGCACGCTCCGGCTCAACATAGGCGCACAGGGTTTCGCCGAACTCCGGATCGGGAATGCCGAACACAGCGCAGTCGCGCACGCCCGGCATGGTGATCAGCGCCGCCTCGACCTCGGCGGGATAGATGTTCACGCCGCCGGAGATCACCATCTCGATCTTGCGGTCGCACAGGAACAGGTAGCCGTCCTCGTCGACATAGCCGATGTCGCCGATGCACACGAGATTGTCGCGGCCGATCTCGCCGCGCTTCTCGTCGAGGCCGTGATAGGTGAAGTCGGGCATGCCCTCCATCCACACATAGACCTCGCCGATGCCGCCGGCCGGCAGCGCCCTGCCCTCTTCGTCGAAGATGGCGATCTTCGCGCCGGTGATGGCCTTGCCGACGGTGCCGGGCCGGCGCAGGGCGTCGTCGCTGTTCGCCGTGGTGATCAGGCCGATTTCGGTGCCGCCGAAATACTCGTTGATGACCGGGCCGAGCCACTCGATCATCCGCCGCTTCACGTCCGGCGAGCACGGCGCGGCGCCGTGGGTGACCCATTCCAGCGACGAGGCGTCGTAGCGCTGCTTGACGTCGTCGGGCAGCGCCAGCAGGCGCACGAACATGGTCGGCACCATCACCGCGTGGGTGATGCGGTGACGCTCCACCTGGCGCAGGAAATCCTCGGCGTCGAAGCGCGGCTGCAGCACCGTGTAGGCGCCCATGCCCGCCGCGGCGTTGGCATAGCCGTTGGGCGCGGAATGATAGAGCGGGCCGGTGACCAGCACCCGGTGGTGGGTGCCGGTGAAGCCCCAGGCTTCCGACGCGGTACGGATCATCAGACCCATGACCTGCTGGATGTCGACGACGCCGCGCTTGACGCCCTTGGGCTTGCCGGTGGTGCCCGACGTGTAGAACATGGCACCGCGCGAGGCCATCGACGGGTTGGCGATGGGCTCCAGCGACTCGAGCCAGCCGCCCCAGCCCGTCATCCCGGCGGGCACGGCCGCCCGCGCCGCCGGAATACCGTAGGCGGCGGCCACCTCGGGCGGCGTGGCGACGACGATGACGTCGACGCCGCCGGGCACCGCGCCCTCGACCTGCGGCAGCAGGTCGGCGTGGACGACCAGCGCCCGCGCCTGCGAATCGCGCAGGATGTAGCCCACCTCCTCGCCCTTGAAGTGCCAGTTGATCGGCACCGCATAGGCGCCGGCGAAGGTGGCGCCGCGGCTGGCTTCGAAGAACGTGAAATCGTTGCGGAGCATGACCGCCACGCCGCTGTCGGGTCCGACGCCCATGGCCTGGAACCCCGACGCCGCGCGCAGCGCGTTTTCCATGATCGTCTCGTGCAACCGCTCGCGGTCACCGCTGTAGATGGCCGTCATCCTGGCATCCCGAATTGTCTTCCCGCTTCCCTAGATATGCGAGGGACCGCGCCTTTCCAAGACAATACAATCGGGCTATCAGGAAAGAGTTACCAATCGGGAACCGGAGCAGAAAAATGGAAGACTCGACGCCAATCCTGATCGGGGCCGGACAGTTCACGGAAAAGGGCGTCGCCCCGGACAAGGCCCATCCGCCCATGGGCATCGCCGCCGAGGCCGCGAAGGCCGCCATGGCGGACACCGGCCTCGGCGCGGCGCTGGCGCCGCACATCTGCACCCTGGCGATGATCCGCATCTTCCCCGATTCGACCAACCGGCCGCGCGTGACCCACGGCTTCGGCCGGGCCGAGAACCCGCCGCGCGCCGCGGCGCGCCGCATCGGCGCCGATCCGCGCAACGCCATCTACACCCAGGTCGGCGGCAACACGCCGCAGAAGCTGGTGAGCGAGATGTGCGAGCGGATCGCCTCGGGCGACGTGAGCATGGCGCTGATCGCCGGCGCGGAGGCGATCCAGACCACCAAGGACGCCATGCGCCTCGGCATCAAGCTGGACTGGCAGGAGGAGGACGAAGGCTCGCTGGAGGACCGCGGCATCGGCGCGGGCTTCATCACGCCGCACGAGTTCGCCCACGGCATCGGCATCCCGATCCAGACCTATCCGCTGTTCGAGAACGCGATCCGCGGCCGGCAGGGTCACACGGTGGAGCAGCATCTGCGCGCCATGGGCGAGTTGTTCGCGCCGTTCAGCCGGATAGCGGCTGGCAACCCCTATGCGTTCTACGGCACGGCGCGCACCGCCGAGGAGCTGGCGACTCCGACCGGATCGAACCGCTATATCGGCTTCCCCTACCCGAAATGGATGAACGCCATGGACGGCGTCAACCAGGGTTCGGCGGTCATCATGACCTCGGTGAGGAAGGCGCGGGAACTGGGCATTCCGCAAGACAAATGGGTGTTCGTCCACGGCGTCGGCGAGGCGGTCGAGAAGCTGATCAGTTTCCGCCAGCAACTCGACCGGGCGCCCGCCATGAAACTGAGCGGCCGCAAGGCGCTCGACATGGCCGGCATCGGCATCGGCGACGTCAGCTTCATCGACCTGTACAGCTGCTTCCCGTCGGCGGTCGAGGTGGCCTGCGACGAGCTGGGCCTGGCCTATGACGACCCGCGCGGCCTGACGGTGACCGGCGGCCTGCCGTTCTTCGGCGGCCCGGGCAATTCCTACTCGTTGAACGCCATCGCCGCCATGCTGCCGAAGCTGCGCGCCAAACCGGGCTCCTATGGCCTGATCGGCGCCAATGGCGGCTATCTCAGCAAGCAGGCGACCGGAATCTATTCGACGGCGCCGACAAAAGGAAACTGGGCGCGGGAGAATCCGTCGTCCTACCAGGGCGAGATCGATTCCCTGCCCGATGTGCCGTTCACCGAGACGCCGTCCGGCGATGGGAAGATCGAGACCTACACCGTCGTCTTCGGCAAGGCCGGCCCGGAGCGGGGCATCGTCATCGGCCGGCGGCCGGACGGCACACGGTTCGTCGCCAACACGCCGGCCGATGCGGCGACGCTGAACGGACTGATGGAGCAGGACAGCCTCGGACGGCCGGGCACCACAAGTCACGCCGACGGGAGAAATGTTTTCGTCCCAGGTTGATCTTCCGCAATACGCCGTCGCTCGATCCCGCTAGAATGGAGCGCATGAGCAGAATTCTGAAGACGTTGGGTTGGACCTTTGGGGTGTCACTTCTCGCCGCGCTCGGCGTGCGCGCGGATGAAGCCGGGGACGGGCCCGTGCCGGGTGTCGAAACCTATCCGCTGGTGCAAAAGGGCGAGGATCTGGCGCGAATCTGGTGCAATGCCTGTCACGTCACCGGCGCCGCGACGCCGGAAAGCGGCATGGATGCCGCGCCGCCCTTCGCGAACCTCGCGCCGATGGTCACCGCCAATCCGGACCACTACCGGACTTTCCTGACGCAGCCTCACGGCCCCATGAAGGAAATCTCGCTGAGCCGCGAGGAGATCGAGGCGGTAATGGCCTACATCTCCTCGCTGTCGGATCAGCCGTCCGGCGAGTAGCCCCAGTTCAGAAACTGTGCGCCTGCGCCCTTGCGGCGAACTGGTTGGCGATGGCGAAGAAGCCATCGACGGTCTCGTCGATGATCTGCTTCACCGGCTTCACCTCGTGGATCAGGCCGATGCCCTGGCCGGCGAGGCCCAGACTGGCTTCCATATCGCCGCCGAAATAAAGGTCGAGGATCGAGCCGAAACCCTTCGAGCGCTCCATGATGCCGGCTTCCGCGATGGCCAGGGAGCGCTCGGTCTTCAGCGCCCGCACGCAGGGCGTCGACTTCTTGTTGAGGACGACCGTGCCGGTCTCGTCGCCGTCGACGATGGCCTGCTTGAAGTTCCTGTGCACCGGGCTTTCCAGTGAGCTGACGAAGCGGGTGCACAGGAACTTCAAGCAGGCCATCGTCGACGGCGACGAGACCGGCACGGTCGTCCTCAACA
>JBKJNE010000130.1:0-7125 GCA_046596015.1 Alphaproteobacteria bacterium | reverse complement strand
AGAATTCACGGCCCGCGGCGCACGCGGCCCCGACCCCGGCGTCGTCGTTGAGCCCCGCCGCGACGCCGACGCCCTGGTCCCGGTCGGCGGGCTTGACGACGACCGGATAACCCAGACGATGGGCGGATTCCAAGGCCTGGTCCTGGTTCGCGACGCGGAAATGCGTCGGGGCGGGCAGGCCGGCATCGCGCAGGATGCTCGCGCTGGTGAACTTGTCGCGCGCGATCATCGCGCCGATCGCGGGCGTGGTATCGAGCAGGCTGCTGTACAGCCAGCGGCTGCGCCGACCCAGGCCGAACGCATGGAGGCCCGGCGCAATGGGCGTCACGGGTATCCCCGCGCCATCCGCGGCGCGCAGGAAGCGGAACGTATTGATGCCCGGTTCGACGAACGGGGCGAGGCGGCGCCGCAGTGCCTCGCGTTGCTGGTTCAGTTGGGCTCCATCGGCCGCGAGCCCGCCGTTGGCGAGAAAACTCAACACGCAGGACCTGACCCAGTTGATCGAGGCGGAAGCGGCTTCCTGGGCGACATAGGGCATCGCCAGGACGAACCGCTCGGCGTCCCCGGCGGGCGTCGCGCGGGTGTCCGCGCGCTCGAGGTGGAAGCGTGACGCCACGGGTATCTTGTGCCGCCGCTGCACGGCGCCGGTCCAGTGCAGCACCCGGAAAAGCAGCGCGTAGGCCGCGCCTGCATCCGCGGGAAGAGCGGGCACCGGCTCACCGGCATGCTCGTACATCGCCTCGTCGAGCGCCTGGAAATCATAGGATTCCGGAAGCCTTACCGCGGCGCCGCCGATGATCGCCGGCTGCGCGAGGCCGAAGACCTGACCCCGCAACGCCGTCCATGTCGGATCGAACAGGCAGGTCGCATCGGGACTGGCCATCACGCGCGGGCGTCGGGATAGGACCTGCGCGGATAGTCGTCCAGGTCGTCCTGTGTGGGGAACACGAACCCGTCGTCGGCCGGCGCCACATAGCTGGCCATGGCAGAAACCAGCGAGAAGCCTTGCCCCGCGTTGAACGTATGGGGCGTCCAGGCGGGCCAGAAGATCATGTCGCCGGGTTCGACGGGGCAGTCGACCACGGCGGGTCGTCCATTGGCGTCGTCGCGCTGCACATGGAAGACGGCGCTGCCGCTGGTCACCAGGGCGACACGTCCTGAATCGTGCTGGTGCGGCGGGCGGTTGTGGTGGCGCAGCGCGCCAGCGGTGGCCTGTTCCGGGGGCGCCTCGATATGGATCGCGCCGGGCTGACCGGGCACGCCGACCAGCCACTGGCTGCGAAAGCCCAGATGCGGCGCGTCGTGTGCGTAGTGCCCATCCGGCCGCGCCTGACGTGCCGCCAGGAGCCGGAGCCAGGAAGCCGTCCGCGGCGCGCGCAGGATGAAATCGCCGCTGCGCCAGTGGCTGCTGACCGCCTTCTCGAAGTCGCCTGTGCTCAACGTACACGACAGGATCGAGCGGAAGAACGCCATCGCCCAGTGATCGATCCCGGCGTTGGAGAGCCGATGTACAGCCAGTTGCGGCATGTTTTCTGGTTGGCCTCGGTTGCGAACGGGAATCTTAGGATATATAGCCGGGAACATGCAACGTCATGGCTGACTGGACCATTCAGGATATGTTGCCCGCCGGCGCGCCACAGCCCCTGGCGCCGGACCGGGGCGGCTACACGTTGACCATGCGCGAATGCAGCGGTTCCGAGGCGGTGCTGGCGCGGCTCGCGGCCGAGGAGCCTCACGACCGACGCGCGCATGTGGGCTGGGGCAGCTTCCGCAACCTGGACATCGCCGCCGCGCGATGCTCGTCCTGGTTGCTGCTGCTCGACGTCAACCTGCATCAGTTCCGGGTCTGGGACGCGGTACGCGCGGCGCTGCTCGATCCAGGCGCCACCGATGCCGCCGCCTTCGTCGACATCGTCCTGCCATTGCTGCCGGCCGAACCACGCCTGCGCCAGTTCGCGGCGTCGACCCGCACCTGGCTGAGCGGCGACCTGGAGCGGCCGGGGAGCTGGCTGTTCGCCGAGCGGCCGCAACGGTTCGCCTGGGTGCGCGGCCTGTTCCGCGACGGCCGGGTTGCCGCCGGCTGCATGGACCTGCGCGGCGGTCCGCTGGGCGACGGCGATCCCTTCGGCGCGATGGCCGGACGCATGGAGGCCGCGGCGCGACAAGGCGCTGTCGACCTCGATACGCTCTATGTGTCGAACATTCCCTGGATGATGGCCCAGGACCTTGGCTTCTTCGGCGAGAGCCACGGCGATTTCCTGCCGGCGGGCGCATCCCGCGCGCTCGATCAGGTGCACGCGAACCTTCGCGCCATCGCGCCGGCCTTCCGGCTGGTTGTGTCGGCGGCCCATCTCCGGCCCGAGACCACGCCCGACAATCTGCAATGGCACACAGAGATCCTGCCACCCGCCGCGTTCCTCGACGACGCCTACTGGAAACCGCTGGTTCCGGTACACACCGAATAAGGCCATACAGGCTTTCGTTTCGCGCGTTCCTCACGCATAACTATCGTGATGGGGACGACTTCACCGGAGGGCGCCATGGATGACCAGATCGCGGTCCTCGCGCCGCCGCCGCCCGCCCGCACGGTGCCCGAGCTGACCATCGTGGTGCCCACCTTCAACGAGCGCGACAACATCCGCCCGCTGCTCGAGCTCATCGCCAAGGCGCTCGACGGCGAGAGCTACGAGGTGGTGTTCGTCGACGACGACAGCCGGGACGGCACGCTGCAGGAGCTGCAGGCCGTGTCGCGCGCCGATCCCAAGGTGCGCTATATCCACCGCATCGGCCGCCGCGGTCTGTCGTCGGCCGTGGTCGAGGGCATGCTCAGCAGCTCGGCGTCCTACCTGGCGGTGATCGACGGCGACCTGCAGCACGACGAAACCCTGCTGCCGGACATGCTCGCCGTGCTGCGCGGCGGCGAGGCGGATGTCGTCGTCGGCTCACGCTACGTGGAAGGCGGCGGCATGGGCGAATGGGACGGCACCCGCCAGCTCATCAGCCGCACCGCCACCCGCATCGCCCGGCTGATCATCCGAGCCGAGCTAACCGATCCCATGAGCGGCTTTTTCATGCTGACCCGCGATGCGTTCGCCGGTTCGGTGCGGAACCTGTCCGGCCAGGGATACAAGATACTGCTCGACGTCTTCGCCTCCCATCCCACCACGCTGCGGCTGCGCGAGCTGCCCTACCAGTTCCGCACGCGCCAGCACGGCGAGAGCAAGCTCGACGCCCTGGTGACCTGGGAATATCTGATGCTGGTCGCCGACAAGCTGTTCGGGCGCTTCGTCCCCGTGCGCTTCCTGATGTTCATGATCGTCGGCGGTCTCGGCGTGTTCGTCCACTTCGCCGTGTTGACGCTGTTGCTGAAGGGCGTGGGTTCTGAGTTCAAAGCCGCTCAGACCGGCGCAACGGTTGCGGCCATGACTTTCAACTTCTTCCTGAACAACCTGCTGACCTACCGCGACCGTCGCCTCAAGGGGTTTTGGCGTGTCTTTGGCGGCCTTGTCAGCTTCTATGCGGTTTGTTCGCTTGGTGCGATAGCCAATGTCGGCGTTGCTACCGTTGCGTTCAAGGAGGCCTTCGACTGGAGACTCGCCGCGCTGGCCGGCATCCTCGTCGGCGTGGTCTGGAACTACGCCGCCACCAGCCTGTTCACCTGGAAGCAGAAGAAATAGCCCGCGGCACCTTGACCAATCCATGATCATGATTATGATGGTCAAGCAACGGGGAGCGGGACCATGAACCAAGCCGCGCGAGACTTCCGCGTCATCGACACCGACACCCACGTCATCGAGCCCTACGACCTGTGGACGTCGCGGGTATCGGTGAAGAAGTGGGGCGACAAGGTACCTCACGTGAAGTGGGACCCAACCATGAACGAGGACGCCTGGTTCTTCGGCAAGGACCGGACCGGCGCGGCGGCGGGCGCGGCCATGGCCGGCTGGCACGAATATCCGCCGAAGCGGCCGCAGCGCCTCGAGCAGGTCGATCCGTCGCTCTACGAGGCGGACGCCCGGCTGGCGAAGATGGACGACTACGGCATCTACGCCCAGATCCTCTATCCCAACGTGGCCGGCTTCGGCGCGGGCAAGTACCTGGCGCTCGAGGATCCTGCGCTGATGCTGGAATGCGTGCGGGCCTACAACGACTGGCTGACCGAATGGTCCAGCGCCGATCCCAAGCGGCTGGTCGCCCAGATGGCGGTGCCGTTCTGGGACATCGCTCTCAGCGTCAAGGAAATGGAGCGCGCGGCGAAGATGGGCCACAAGGGCGTCGTGATGTGCGGCGAGCCCGCGCATTTCGGTCTGCCCAAACTGACCGATCCGCAATGGGAGCCGTTCTGGGCCGCCGCCCAGGACATGGGCCTGCCGATCAACTTCCACATCGGCACCGGCGACATGTTCTATTTCACCATGATGCACGATCGGGTGAAGCCCCACGCCCAGTTCGCCTCTATGGGCGCGCTGTTCTCGCTCGACAACGCGGCGGTGATTTCCCAGTTGGTCTGCGGCGGCGTCTGCCACCGTTTCCCCAATCTGAACTTCGTCTCGGTCGAAAGCGGCGTCGGCTGGCTGCCCTATGTGCTGGCGAGCCTGGACTACCAGTGGCTGAACTGCGGCGCTCACAAGGAGAACCCGGAGTACAAGCTGCTGCCCAGCGAGTTCTTCAAGCGCCAGATCTATGGCTGTTTCTGGTTCGAGCGCGGCACGCTGAAGCCGTCGGTCGACCTGCTCGGCGCCGACAACATCCTGTACGAGACCGACTACCCGCACCCGACCAGCATGAGCCCCGGCCCGGCAACCTCGGCCATTCGTCCCGACGACTACATCGAGCAGGCCTTCGCCGGCATCGACGACGTGTCGAAGGCGAAGATCCTGGACGGCAACGCCGCGCGCATCTATCATCTCGACTAACCTGCCCCGGCGGCTAGGATAGGATTCAGTAGCGCGACGCCGCGCCAGGGGAGGCACCATGTCCATCGACTATTTCGATATGACCGGCAAGGTCGTGCTGATCACCGGCGGCAGCCGAGGCCTTGGCCACGAGATGGCGCTGGCCTTCGCCAACCAGGGCGCCGACATCATCGTCGCCAGCCGCAAGCTCGAGGACTGCGAGAAGGCCTGCGGCGAGATCGAGGCTTTGGGTCGCCGAGCGCTCGCACAGGCCTGCAATGTCAGCAGCTGGGACGACCTGCAGCGGCTGACCGACGCGGCCTACGGCAAGTTCGGCAAGGTCGACGTGCTGATCAACAATGCCGGCATCTCGCCGGTGGCACCGTCGTCGCTCGAGACCACCGAGGCGCTGATCGACAAGATCATGGCGGTCAACTTCAAGGGCCCGTTCCGGCTGATGTCGCTGGTCGGTACGCGGATGGTCGAGGCGGGCGGCGGCTCGATCATCAACATCAGCAGCATCGGCGCCATCCGGCCCACGCCTCACATCGCGCCCTACGCCGGCGCCAAGGCGGGGCTCAACGCCATCACCAAGGCGTTCGCCCAGGAGTACGGACCCAAGGTGCGGGTCAACTGCATCATGGCCGGGCCGTTCTGGACCGACATTTCCAAGTCCTGGCGCGAGGAGGCGGACAAGAACGCCACCAATCCGGCGGGACGCATCGGCCGGCCGCACGAGATCGTCACCGCGGCGCTCTATTTCGGCAGCGACGCCTCGTCGTTCACCACCGGATCGGTGATCGCGGTCGACGGCGGCATCACCTGAGCCTGCGGCGGAGATGATCCGCCGCCCCTACGGAATTTTCGACGTTCCGCATGCGACGAAACATTCATATCCGCAGGGAAATTCCTTGCAGCTGTGTTACGATTCTGCGGTCGCTTGAGACTCGGGGGAGGAACATGAAGACACGTCTTTTGCTCGCGCTCGCGGGCTTGCTCGTTGGTGCCGCGTCAGCCCATGCGGCGTCGATCGATTGGTCAGACAAGAGCGAGCCCGACGCCGTCGAGGCATCCAGAAAATCATGGGCCGACTCGATCCAGGAGGCGCAGACGGAAGCCGGCACATCGACGGACATCGCCGCCTTCAAGGTAGACCTCAACGGCGATGGCAAGCCCGAGATCGTCGGCCAGGTGAAGAACACCTATATCTGCGGCAACGCCGGTCCGTGCTTCTTCGCGATGACCGGCTCCGGCGAGGTCCTGTTCAGTGTGCCCGGCACCGAGAACGCCGAGATACTCGACAGCAAGACCGGCGGCTGGCTCGATATCATGATCAACGACGACAAGAAGTACCGCTACGGCGGCGGCACCTACCGTAACCAGTAGCGCCTATCGGTTGCTGTACTTGCGCAGCTCCATGGTGCCGATCGACCGGTTGTGCACCTCGTCCGGGCCATCGACGATACGCAGGATGCGGGCATAGGCATAGGCTTCCGCCAGGCCGAAATCGGTGGTGACGCCGCCGCCGCCATGGGCCTGGATCGCCATGTCGACGACCCGCTGGGTCATCCGGGCGCAGGCCACTTTGATCTGGGATATCTCGCTGCGGGCCACCTTGTTGCCCACCGTGTCCATCATCCAGGCGGCGTGATAGACCAGCATGCGGCACATGTTGATCTCCGTGCGGCAGTCGGCCACCCGGTCGACCCACAGCGACTGCTCGGACAGCTTCTTGCCGAACGGGGTGCGCGACACCAGCCGCTTGCACATCCGCTCCAGCGCCCGCTCGGCGACGCCGATGGCGCGCATGCAGTGATGGATGCGGCCCGGACCGAGGCGGCCCTGGGCGATCTCGAAGCCGCGGCCCTCGCCCAGCAGAAGGTTCGATGCGGGGACGCGGACGTTCTCCAGCAGCACCTCGGCATGGCCGTGCGGCGCATGGTCGAAGCCGAACACCGGCAGGGTGCGGACCATGGTGACGCCCGGCGCGCCGGCCGGCACCACGATCATCGACTGCTGCAAATGGGTCGGCGCGTCCGGGTCGGTCTTGCCCATCAGGATGTAGACCTTGCAGCGCGGGTCCGGCACGCCCGAGCTCCACCACTTCCGACCGTTGATGACGTACTCGTCGCCGTCGCGGACGATGCTGGTCGAGATGTTGGTGGCGTCCCAGGAGGCGACCGCCGGCTCCGTCATCCGGAAGCCCCAGCGGATCTCGCCTTCGTGCACC
>JBKJNE010000128.1:0-3917 GCA_046596015.1 Alphaproteobacteria bacterium | reverse complement strand
ATGACCGCCACCGGCAACGACATCATCGCCTCCGCCATCGGCGGTACGGCCAACAACACGCTGCGGGCCAATGCCGGCGCCAACATCAACGTGGGCGCCAACAACGACCAGAGCATCCTGGGCGGTGTGGTGACGACCGAAGCCGGTTTCGCCGTGCTGAATGCGCAGTTGGCGGACAACGCCCAGTATAACGCGTCGGTGTCCGGCGTCGGCATCGTCGCGGGCAGCCTCGAGGATTATCTCAACGACGTCGTGACCGTGACCGACAACCTGGTTCAGGCCGAGGCCCGTGGCCTGGTCGCCACCAACATCCTCGAGCTGGATGCCGGTGCGGCGAGCGACGCCACCGCGGTGCTGTCGAGCCTGCAGGACCAGAGCTCGAGCGATGCGCTGGCTACTGTGACCGGCGTGGCGATCCTCACGGGCAACATCGACGAGGGCGCCACCGACAGCGCGTTGCTCGTTGGCGGCAACACCGTCGAGGCTCTGGCATCGGGCAACAAGTCCACCAACCTGCTCGAGACGACCGCCGGTGCCGTCATGGCCGCCAATACCGGCGCGGGTGTGACGGTCGATGGCGACATCGACGTGACCAACTCCGACTACGCCATCCTGAATGCGCAGAGCATGGATGACAGTTCGGTGACCGCATCGGTCAGCTTCGTGGGCATCGGCATCGACGGTCTCGAGGAGACCACCGGCGTCAACGGCAGCCTGCTCAGCGTGGAAGGCAATGAGGTCCTGGCCTCGGCGGTCGGCAACGAGACCATCAATCAGCTCGTGCTGAATACCGGAACCTTCCAGCACCCGACGGCCACCATTTCCAACCTGCAGACCAACACGGGCACTCCGGTCACCGCTTCGGTCGACGGCGTGGCCATCGGTATCGGCGGCATCACCACCCTCAGCGCCGCCAGCACCAACAGCTCGTTCACCGTCCGCGGGAACAGCATCGGTGCTTCGGCGATCGGCAACAGCGCGGTCAACGTGTTGCGCAGCGACTGATCGCCTTCCGCGAGCCAAAAATCAGGGCCGGAACTCCAGGGTTCCGGCCCTTTTTCTTTGGTTCACCTTGCTTTTCCGTGCTGAACCGAAAATGCGGCGCTATACCTGAAGCGTCGTCTGGCGCCAGTCCGGCTCGGGCAGGTCCACATAGGCGTTGTGCAGCGCGTTCGACCACATGTGCCGGATGGTGTTGAAGTAGGGGTCGTCCTCGCGGATCGTGCGGTTGATGGTCAGCTCGATCCTGTCGCGTTCATAGACCGCCAGGTTGAGCGGCAGGCCGACCGACGTGTTCGACCGCAGGGTCGAGTCCATGGAGATCAGCCCGATCTTCATGGCGCCGGTCAGCGGCGTATCGTAGTTCAGCACCCGGTCGAGGATCGGCTTGCCGTACTTGGTCTCGCCGATCTGGAAATAGGGCGTCTCGACGGTCGCCTCGATGAAGTTGCCCGCCGAATAGATCTGGAACAGCCGCAGGCCGCGCCCGGCGATCTGGCCGCCCAGGATCAGCGAGACGTTGAAGGTGCGCGCTTCCGCCTCCAGCGCCTCGCCATACATGGCATGCACCTGGCGCACCGCCGCGCCGACGAGCTGGGCGGCGCGGAACATGGACGGCACGCTCAGCAGCGTCTCGCTGGTGCCGTCCGAATCGGCGATGCCTTCCTTCAGCAGGTTCACCACGGTCTGGCTGATCGACAGGTTGCCGGCGCTCATCAGCATGATCACCCGGTCGCCGGCCTTCTCCCAGACATGCATCTTCCGGAAGGTCGAGATGTGGTCCATGCCGGCGTTGGTGCGCGAATCCGATACCATCACCATGCCCGTCGAGAGCAGCATGCCGACGCAATAGGTCAAAAGGGGTACTCCTCGGCGTGGGTCGTGACGCCAGACTATGCCGCGCCATGCTGCAGCGCGCAATCCGCCGCCGGCTCGCGGCTATCCGGACTGGGTCTGGGTCATCCCGCCCATGGTCTGGGTCTGCATGCCCGGCGTCTGGCCCTGGGCGGGCGCCGCAACGGCCACCGGTTCGCGGGTCAGCAGGAAGTCCTTGGCGATCTGGACGCCGAGATTGGCGTTGCGCTCGACATAGTCGGTCAGGTACTCGTGCAGGCCGACGTCGAAGATGTGCTCGATCTTGCCGAAGCGCAGCCTGGCATGGGCCTCGCCCGCCATGCGGTGGCATTCGTGCCGCTTGCCATAGGCCACGCCCAGCGCGTCCAGGTGGGTGACGATTTCGGCCTGGCAGTGATGCAGTGACCGGGGCATGGCTTCCATCAGGATCAGCAGCTGGGCGACCCGCGACGGGACCACCTCCGAACCGAACACCCGGCGGTAGTTGCGCAGTGCCGACACCGAGCGGAGCAGAGCGGTCCACTGGTAGTAATCCAGCGCGCCGCCGACCTGCTCGCCCATCGGCAGCAGGATGTGGAACTTCACGTCGAGGATGCGGGCGGTGTTGTCGCCGCGCTCCAGGAAGGTGCCCAGCCGGGAGAAATGGAACGAATCGTCCTGTAGCATGGTGCCGACGGTGACGCCGCGGAACAGGCTGGAGCGCTCCTTCACCCAGTCGTAGAACTGCTGGGCGCCGCGGCTCAGCAGCCGGTTCTGGGTCATGTCGCGGATCTCGAACCAGGTGGTGTTGACCGCTTCCCAGACTTCGGTCGGCACCGCATGGCGGACGGCGCGGCAGTTCTCGCGCGCCGCCCGCAGGCAGGAATAGATGCTCGACGAATTGTCCCGGTCCAGCGCCATGTAGTAGACCGCGTTGGTTTCGTTGGGCGTGCCGTAGTGCTCGGCGAAATGGGCCTCGCCGCCCGAGATGGTGATCGCCGACTGCCATTCGGTGCGGTGCTCGCCGCTCAGCGACGGCAGCAGCGACATGCGGTGGGCCACGTCCAGGATGCGGGCGTTGTTCTCGGACCGCTCGATGTAGCGGCCCATCCAGTACAGGTTGTCGGCGGTGCGGCTCAGCATGGTCAACCCTCCAGCACCCAGGTGTCTTTGGTTCCGCCGCCCTGGCTGGAATTGACCACCAGCGAGCCTTCGGGCAGCGCCACGCGGGTCAGGCCGCCCGGCACCATGCGCACCTGGTCGCCCGACAGCACGAACGGCCGCAGGTCCACGTGCCGCGGCGCCACGCCGCTCTCGACGAAGGTGGGGCAGGTGCTCAGCGCCAGCGTCGGCTGGGCGATGTAGACATGCGGCGTCGCCTTGATCCGCTTGGCGAACTCGTCGCGCTGCTCCCTCGTGGCGGTCGGGCCGATCAGCATGCCGTAGCCGCCCGAGCCGTGGACTTCCTTCACCACCAGCTCGTCCAGATGGTCGAGCACGTATTTGCAGTCGTCGTCGTTGCGGCAGGACCAGGTCGGCACGTTGTTGAGGATCGGCTCCTCGCCCAGATAGAAGCGGATGATCTCGGGCATGAACGTGTAGATCGACTTGTCGTCCGAGATGCCGGTGCCGACGGCGTTGGCGACGTTGATGTTGCCGGCGCGGTAGGCGCTCATCAGCCCGGGCACGCCCAGCACCGAATCGGGCCGGAACGCCTGCGGATCGAGGAAACTGTCATCGATGCGGCGGTACAGCACGTCGACCCGCTTGGGGCCGGCGGGCGTGCGCATGAACACCTTCCTGTCCTCGACGAACAGGTCCTGGCCCTCGACCAGCTCCACGCCCATGCCCTCGGCCAGGAAGGCGTGCTCGAAATAGGCGCTGTTGAAGATGCCCGGGGTCAGCACCGCGATGGTCGGGTTGGACACGCCCGGCGGCGCCACGCTCGACAGGGTGCGCAACAGCTCGGTGGCGTAGGTGTCGACCGGGGCGATGCGCTGGCCGGCGAACAGCTCGGGGAACAGCCGCATCATCACTTCGCGGTTTTCCAGCATGTAGGCCACGCCCGACGGCGTGCGGGCGTT
>JBKJNE010000117.1:0-3885 GCA_046596015.1 Alphaproteobacteria bacterium | reverse complement strand
GTTCATGCTGGCGGCCAAGGGTCCGCTGACCGGCGTGCACCTGATCCCGGGCGTCGTCATCCTGTGCCGCGAGATGCTGGTGTCGGGCCTGCGCGAGGTGCTGGCCGACATCAAGGTGGGTCTGCCGGTCAGCCGCCTCGCCAAATGGAAGACCACCGTGCAGATCATCGCCATCGCCTTCCTGCTGGCGGGCGACGCGGCGCGCGGCCTCTACGCGGTCGAGATCGGCACCTTCGGCCTGTGGATCGCCGCCATGCTGACGCTCTATACCGGCTACGACTATCTGCGCGCCGGCCTGCGCCACCTGACGGGACCGCGCGAGCCATGAAGGTGCTCTATTTCGCCTGGCTGCGCGAAAGGGTCGGCACCGGCGAGGAAGAGGTAAGTCCGCCTGCCGGCATCACCACCGTCGCCGCCCTGATCGACTGGCTGTCCGCGAGAAGCGCCGGCCATGCGCGCGCCTTCGAGCAGCGGGAGGTGATCCGCGCCGCGGTCAACCAGGACTTCGCGGGTCCCGACGACCCGGTGAAGCCCGGCGACGAGGTCGCCTTCTTCCCGCCAGTCACCGGAGGCCGGAGATGATCCGGGTGCAGGCCGGGGATTTCGACATCGGCGCCGAGATCGCCGCGCTGACCAGGGGCAAGACCCATATCGGCGGCGTCGTTACCTTCACCGGGCTGGTGCGCGACTTCGCAGGCGACGCGGCGGTCGCCACCATGACGCTGGAGCACTATCCCGGCATGACCGAACGGATGCTGGCCGACATCGAGGCAGAGGCCAACCGCCGCTGGCCGCTCGACGCCAGCCTGATCGTCCACCGCCACGGCCCGCTGAAGCCGGGCGACAACATCGTGCTGGTGATCACCGCCAGCGCCCATCGGCAGGCCGCGTTCGAGGCCGCCGAGTTCCTGGTCGACTGGCTGAAGACCAAGGCGCCGTTCTGGAAGCGCGAGGCCGGTCCCGGCGGCGACCGCTGGGTGGACGCGACGGACGCCGACGACGACGCGGCGGCGCGCTGGCTCAAATGATTCCCCAGCACATCGCCTTCTACGGCCTGCTCAATCCCGGCCACGGACCGTTCGAGAAGTTCAGGCTGGGAGAGGCGCTGGAGCTGGTCGGCCCGTGCCGCATTCCGGGACGCCTGCACGATCTGGGCGCCTATCCCGCCCTCAAGCGCCGGCCGGGCCTGGCCGAAGGCAGGCTCTACCGCATCAGGGATCCACGGGTGCTGCGGCTGCTCGACGGCTTCGAGGCCTATTGGCCGCGCCGGCCGAAGCAGTCGGAATATCTCCGCCGCCCGGTACTGCTCACCGAGCCCGCCGTCTGGGCGTGGGTCTATGTGTACAACCGGCGGCCTCCAGCGGGCAGCCTCGTGCCCCAGGGACCGTGGACTCCGGCCGATGCGCTCAGCGGTTTCCGCGCACGAGTTGTTCGTAATCGCTTCGCAGCGTCTTCGTGATTTCGCCGACGGTGAAGTTGTAGGGGCCGACCTCGCCGACCGCCGTCACCTCGGCCGCCGTGCCGGTCAGGAAGCACTGCTCGAAGCCTTCCATCTCTTCCGGCTGGATCGCCCGCTCGATGATCTCGATGCCGCGCTTTTTCGCCAGGCCGACAACCGTGCGCCGGGTAATGCCGTCTAGGAAGCAGTCCGGCACCGGCGTGTGGATCTTGCCGTCCTGGACGAAGAACACGTTGGCGCCGGTCGCTTCGGCGACCTGGTTGCGGTAGTCGAGCATCAGCGCGTCGTTGTAGCCCTTGCGCTCCGCGGCATGCTTCGACAGCGTGCAGATCATGTAGAGGCCCGACGCCTTGGCCGCCGTCGGCGCGCAGTTGGGCGCCGGCCGGTGCCATTCGGCCATGTCGAGCCGGATGCCCTTGTCGCGCAGCTGCGGGTCGAAATAGGACGGCCATTCCCAGCCGGCGATGGCGACGTGAGTCTTCGTCGCCTGCGCCGCCACGCCCATCTGCTCCGGGCCGCGCCAGGCGACCGGACGGCAGTAGCCGTCGGGCAGATTGTTGGCCTTCATCACCTCGTCGCACGCCGCGTTGATCTCGTCTTCCGTATAGGGAATTTCGAAATCGAGAATCCGCGCCGAGTTGAACAGGCGGGCGGTGTGTTCCTTTAGCTTGAAGATTTCGCCGTTATAGGCACGCTGTCCCTCGAACACGACGCTGGCATAATGCAGGCCATGGGACAGCACGTGAATCTGCGCCTCGCGCCAGGGCACGAGCTTGCCGTTGAACCAGATGAAGCCGTCGCGGTCGTTGAACGGGATGAGCATGGCGGGTAATCCTTGGCGGAAGTGTGTTGCGCGGAACAATCTGACTCTTGGAGGTTGCACTGAGTAACATTCTGTCTAAACTAAGTCAACATGGCTGACATAAATAACAAACCGCCCACCGACGACGAAATCCGGCAGGCCATCGAGCTGCTGTTTTTCGCCTATCGGGACTTCGTCGCCGACCCGGACAAGGTCCTGGCCGACTACGAGAGTCCCAAGGGATCGCTGGGCCGGGCCCATCACCGGGTGATCCATTTCGTCGGCCGCAATCCGGGCATGACCGTGGCCGAGCTGCTGTCGATCCTGCAGATCACCAAGCAGAGCCTGGCGCGGGTGCTGCGCCAACTGATCGACGAAGGCTTCATCGCGCAGGAGCGCGGACCCGAGGACGCGCGCCAGCGGCTGCTCTACCTCACGGCCAAGGGCAAGGCGTTCGAGACCGCCCTGGCCAATCCGCAGCGCGCCCGGTTCCGGCGGCTGTTCGAGAAGGCCGGCCCCGAGGCGTCCCGGTCGTTCCTCACGCTGCTGTTCGAGCTCATCAACGAGGACGAGCGGGACCAGGTGCTGTCGCTGATCGGCGGGAAGCAGCAAACCGGGCTCTAGAGTTTCGCGAGCTGGCCGCCGTCCACCGGCAAGGCATGACCCGTGATCATGGCGGCGGCGTCCGACAGCAGGAACACGGCGGCGTTCGCCACCTCCTCGGCCGTCGCCATCCGGCCGATCGGGTTGATCTCGTTGACCTGCTTGATGATTTCCGGCCCCATGGCCTTGAGCGGCGCCAGCAACTCGGTGTCAGTCGCGCCGGGCGAGACCACATTCACCCGGATGCCGTCGCGGATGTAGGAGATGGCGGCCTGACGGCTGAGGCCGATGACGCCGTGCTTGGTGGCGGTATAGGCCGCGCCGGACAGATGGCTGGCCCGGTGCCCCAGGGTCGATGCGGTGTTGACGATGGACGCGCCGCCCGGCTTCTTCGCGCCCGACTGCAGCATGGCGCCGATCTGGTACTTCATGCAGCGGTAGATGCCGGTCAGGTTGACCGCGACCACCTTGTCCCAGTTCTCGTCGGTGTATTCGTGGAGCTGCTCGCGGGCGCCGCCCATACCGGCGTTGTTGAACGCGCCGTCGAGGCCGCCATAGGCGCGCACGGCCGCATCGACCAAATTCCGGATGTCGTCGTTGGAGGCCATGTCGGCCTGGACGAAGATGCCGTCGCCGCCTTCGTCGCGCAGCCGCTGGACGACCGCCTCACCCCGGTCGGCACGACGTCCCGCCGCGACGACTTTGGCTCCGCGCGCGGCCAGCAGGTAGCACGCGGCCTCGCCGATGCCCGACGTGGCGCCAGTGACGATGACGACCTTCCCGTCCATGATGTACTCCCACGATAAAGTGCGCAGGCACCTTAGCGGGGCGCGGCCAGGCTGTCATGGGGAGAGGGGAGACTAGGCCGACAGTTCCTTCGACCGCCTCGCCGCCGCCTCGATGGCGTGGCGCAGCAGCGGGGCGAGGCCGTTCTCGCCCATCAGCACGTTGAGCGCGGCTTCGGTGGTGCCGTTGGGGCTGGTGACGTTGCGGCGGAGCGTGGCCGTAGATTCGTCCTCGG
>JBKJNE010000482.1:0-5630 GCA_046596015.1 Alphaproteobacteria bacterium | reverse complement strand
ACCGGTCGAAGGAACCACGGCCGGACAAAGCGGTTGTCCATGGATAGGCGTGCGTCGCTCCGGGCGGGCGCGGAAATGGAGACCGCCATGGACACCATGCGCATTCTGAGAGCTATCCTCCTGCCGCCGCTGGCGATTTTCTACGAACGCGGCTTCAACACGTCATTCTGGCTCAACCTCCCGCTCACCGCGCTGGGGTATTTTCCCGGCGCCCTCCACGCCCTATGGGTGATGGCGGACATGGAGGACGAGGTGACGAATCGTGCCGCCACAGGAACCTTTGGCTGGCTGGATCGTAGTTACTGACACTCGGCCGTAGGCGGCGCGCTGCCACGGCCGGGAGACTCCCTCACCGTACGCATCCGTTTCCGGAGCGTCATTGAACTGGGCATTCACATGAACGACGTCTCCGCCGTCTATGTCAGGGAACAGGTCATGCAGATCCGTGTCGGCTACGAGATCATCTACGAGTGCTGCCAGCCGACACCCATGATCTTGACCCTCGGCATCCATCAGGACCGGGCCGACGACCTCATCGTCCCCGACACCCTGTCGACCGATCCCCGGGTGCCGCTGGAAACCTATGTGGACGGGTTCGGCAACCGGTGTACCCGGCTGGTCGCGCCCGGCGGCCCGATCCGCATCTTCGCCGACGCGATCGTGCGGGACAGCGGCCTGCCCGATCCGGTGGCCGAGGACGCTCGCCAGTTGCCGGTGGAAGAGCTTCCCGACGAGACGCTGGTCTACCTGCTGGGCAGCCGCTATTGCGAGACCGACCGGCTTGCCGCTTTCGCTTGGTCGAAGTTCGGCGACATCGCCGGCGGCTGGAGCAGGGTTCAGGCCGTCGTTGACTACGTCCACAACCATCTGCGCTTCAGCTATCCCGAGGCGCGGCCGACGCGCACGGCGCTCGACGCGTTTACCGAGGGCAAGGCGGTGTGCCGCGACTTCGCCCACCTGTCGGTCACCTTGTGCCGGGCGCTCAACATCCCGGCGCGCTACTGCACCGGCTATCTGGGCGACATCGGCGTGCCGGTCGATCCGAACCCGATGGATTTCTCGGCGTGGTTCGAGGTGTATCTCGACGGCCAGTGGTACACCTTCGATGCCCGCCACAACACGCCGCGCATCGGCCGGATCGTCATCGCCCGCGGCCGCGACGCGGCCGACGTGGCGATCAGCAGCAGCTTCGGCCCCGCCAGCCTGCTGCAGTTCAAGGTTTGGACCAACGAGATCATCGAAGAGGCGTGAGCCACCGCTTGTTTCGTGACAGCGCGTGCGATTTGGGGGAGAATCGGCCGTCCGTCTCGTCGCATCGCGGGAGTGGCCCATGGCATCGCGTTACGTGGTCTTCGCCGCCGCCGGCCTGTGGCTGGGACTGTTCGTCATCTCCTTCGCCGTGTTCGACACCACGACGCCGTCGGGCGACGGCGTTACCCGGGGCATGGACCGCGCCGGCGCGCTGCTCGTGTGGCAGGCGGGCGCCATGGTCGCGGCGGTGGCCGCGCTGGTCTTTGCTCTTCGCCAGAAGGCGCCGCGAGAGATCGGCGTCTCGATCGCCGGGCTCGCGCCCATGATCGTCATGGCGCTGGAGTTGATTGCCTTCGTCGCGTTGGTGATCTGGATGGCGACCCGCGATCCCAGCGAGCGGATCGAACGGTTCTACTACCCCAACGGCGCTTCCGCGCAGGGCGTCAACTAAGCCGAAGCGCCTTGGTCTCGATGCGCCTGTAGGCGTCCGCCAGCTTCTCCGCCCATGCCGCCGCCGTCTCCGGCGTGCGGATGCCATCCTGCCGGGTCTCGACGAGCACATGCGGGATGCCGCGCCGCTCGCCGTGCACCGGAATGGAGTAGTCGCTCCACGCGGCCACCGAATAGGGCTGGTTGTCGCCCACCACCGTGCCGTCCGCGCGCAGCGCCGGGATCAGCAGCTGGGCGAGGCGGTCGTCGTCGCCATAGGCGATGGCGATGCGCCACGGGCGCGGCCCGTCGTCCAGTTCCGGCGTGAAGCTGTGGATCGACAGCAGCAGCGTGGGGCGTTGGCCGCGCGCCTCCAGCATCTCCGCGATGGTATCGTGATATGGGCGGTGCAGCGCGTCGATCCGCGCCGCCCGGTCCTCGGGCGACACGGCCGCGTTTCCCGGCACCATGACGCCGCCGCTCACCGGCGCGGTGAGCTGCGTGCTGTCCATCGGCCGGTTGCAGTCGATCACCAGCCGCGAATAGCCGCTCAGCACCAGCGGCGCGTCGAGCAGTTCCGAAAGCCGGCGCGCCATGTTCGCCGCGCCGGGATCCCAGGCGATGTGGTCGGCGCGCTCGGCTTCGCTCAGGCCCAAAGTGCCCAGCTTGCGCGGAATCCGGTTCGAGGCGTGGTCGCAGATCAGGAAGGCGGCGCTTTTGCCGGCCGGGTTGACCACCTCGACGGCGGGCGGCTCGTCGGGCTGCAGCAGGCTGTTCGTTCGTATTTGGCCCAAGACTTGACCGTCAGCATGTTGTCGTGAGAGCGCTTATAGCAGATAAGTGGGGCTGGACGGTTTTCATGGTGTGCCGAGCCGGGCTGCTACCTCGGCTGTAAAAAATTCGCTTTATCTTGCCGTGCAAACCAATAACTTGGCCGTGGACCTGACACGGTCTCCTCAAGTTTTCCGGAGTGTGAATGAGGCAGTCGATGGAGCGGTTTCTCGAACGGACCATGTTCGCCAGCCGCTGGCTGATGGCGCCGTTCTATATCGGTCTGGTCCTGTCGCTGGTCCTGCTGCTGGTCAAGTTCGTCCAGGAGCTGGTGCACCTGGCGCCCCACATCATGGACATGAAGGAATCGGATGCGATCCTGGGCATCCTGACCCTGATCGACATGTCGCTGGCCGGCAACCTGCTGCTGATCGTCATCTTCTCGGGCTACGAGAACTTCGTCTCGAAGATCCACGTCGACAACCACGAAGACAAGCCCGACTGGATGGGCAAGGTCGACTTCAGCGGACTGAAGCTAAAGCTGATCGCCTCCATCGTCGCGATCTCCGGCATCCAGCTCCTCAAGCAGTTCATGAATGTGGGCAACGTGCCGAAGGAAGACCTGATGTGGCTGGTGATCGTGCACCTGACCTTCGTGCTGTCGGGCGTCATGCTGGCGGTCATGGACCTGATCACGGTCAAGGCCCACAAGATGGGCGGCAGGCACTGAGCGGCGGCCGACAGTCCAACCCCTTGTGACGGAAGTGTCATGCCTGTATGAGGGTTGGACCGGGGCAGGGAAACCGCCGCGATCGGGCGCGACGCGTCCTGGCGGGGGAAGAAGGCGCGAGCGGCGCCGCGCGGGGTTCGTGATCCGGCCGCATCATCCACCCATGGCAGGATCGCCCGATGTCGTCTTCAGCGGAATCCCTCGGCAAGCGTAACCGGCTCGTCATCACCGCCTCGACCCTGGGCACGGTCTTCGAATGGTACGACTTCTTCATCTACGGCACGCTGGCCGCGCTGCTGGCGCAGCACTTCTTTCCGGGCGAAAGCGGCACCGCCGCCTTCCTGAAGTCGCTGGCGGTGTTCGGCGCCGGCTTCCTGGTGCGCCCGCTCGGCGGCATCGTCTTCGGCCACCTCGGCGACCTGATCGGCCGCAAATACACCTTCCTGGTCACCATCACCATGATGGGCCTGGCGACCTTCTCCATCGCCATCATCCCGGACTATGCCACCATCGGCATCTGGGCGCCGATCCTGCTGGTCACGGCCCGCCTGCTGCAGGGGCTGGCGCTGGGCGGCGAGTATGGCGGCGCGGCGATCTACGTCGCCGAGCACGCCCCGCCCGGCAAGCGCGGCTTCTACACCAGCTTCATCCAGATGTCGGCGGGTGCCGGCTTCCTGCTGTCGATCCTGGTCGTGCTGGTGTGCAAGGGCGCGTTGTCAGTGGAGGTGTTCGAGGACTGGGGCTGGCGCATTCCCTTCGCGTTCTCGCTGGTGATCCTGGGCATCTCGCTCTACATCCGCCTCAAGCTCTCCGAAAGCCCGGTCTACGCCGAGATGAAGGCGCAGGGTAAAACCTCCAGGCACCCGCTCAAGGAAGCGTTCTCGTCGTGGCCGCGCGCGCGCCTGGTGCTGATCGCCCTGTTCGGCGTCGCCGCCGGTCATACCGTGATCTGGTACACCGCCCAGTTCTCGGTGCTGTATTTCCTGCGCGACACCATGCGGCTCGACGCCAGCCACGCCGAGATGATCATGGCGGCCTCGGTCGCCCTCGGCATGCCGCTGATGATCCTGATGGGCTGGGTGTCCGACAAGGTGGGCCGCAAGAAGGTGCTGCTCGCCGGTTACGGCCTTGCGGTCCTGCTGGTGTTCCCGCTGTTTCACGCACTGGCCGGCGCGGCCAACCCGGCCATGTCCGAGGCCATGAAACTCGCGCCGGTCACGGTCGCCTCGACCGATTGCCCCTATAGTGCGTTCGCCGAGAAGCAGACCGCGGAATGCGCCCGCGCCATGGCGTTCCTCGCCAAGCGCGGCATCAGCTACGAGCGGGTGGCGGGCGAACCCGGCAAGGATGTCGTCATCAGCTTCGGCGGCGTCAACATCGAGGGATTCGACGAGCAGGCGCTGCTGGTCGCGATCACCGCCGTGGGTTATCCGCAGAACGCCGATCCGGCGCGGACCAACTATCCGCTGGTGATCGGCATCGTGCTGGCGCTGATCTTTCTGTCGGCCATCGCCTACGGCCCGGTGGCGGCGATCCTGACCGAACTGTTCCCCGCCAAGGTACGTTACACCTCGCTGTCGGTGCCGTACCATTTCGGCACCGGCTGGTTCGGCGGCCTGCTGCCGTTCGTTTCGCAGTACATCATCGTGTCGACCGGCGACGTCTATGCCGGGCTCTGGTACATGACCGGCGTGGTGATCGTCGGCTTCCTGGTGGTGCTGTTCTTCCTGCCCGAGACCCGCGACCGCGACATCAGGGCCTGAGCGACATCAGGGCGCGATCGTGGGGGCCGGCGGCTTGCGCATGGGGCTGCGCCGGCCGCTATACAGGTAGTAGACGACCAGCCCGATCACCACCCACACGCCGAACCGTATGATGGTGCCGGAGGCGAGGTTGGCGAACAGCACCATGCAGCCCAGGATGGCGAGGCCGCAGACCAGCAGCGGCGCCGGGCACCGGAACGGGCGCGGACGGTCGGGCTGGGCGCCGCGCAGGATGATCACCGCCATCGACACCACGATGAAGGCGAGCAGCGTACCCGCGTTCGACAGCTCGGTGATCTCCTCGATGGGGAAGGCGCCGGCCAGCACCGCGATTACCGCGCCGGTCACCAGGGTCACCACATGCGGCGTGCCGCGCGTGCCATGGACCCGTGCGAACACCGGCGGCAGCAGCCCGTCGCGCGCCATGGCGAAGAAAATGCGGGTCTGGCCATAGATCATCACCATGATCACCGTGGGCAGGGTGATGATGGCGCCCGCGGCGATCAGGTCGCCCGCCGTGTTGTTGCCCAGCGACCGGACCAGGAACGCCAGCGGCTCGTCGCTGTGCATGACCGTCTCGAACGGCAACGCGCCGACCGAGACGGCGGCGACGATCATGTAGATCACGGTACAGACCAGCAGCGAACCGATGATGCCCAGCGGCAGGTCGCGGCTCGGGTTGCGCG
>JBKJNE010000478.1:0-5616 GCA_046596015.1 Alphaproteobacteria bacterium | reverse complement strand
GCCAATATCGCTGCAGGTCAAAGCCCGCTGCTTACCGTCAATTCACCCACTCGATTACCTGATGAGCCCAACAGGAAGCGCCGGTTGAGATAGGCTCCCATCGCGGCGGGCCTACCTGTCCAGCCAGATGTCTTCGAAGCGCCAGCCGTTGTAGATGCTGTTGTGCTGCAGCACGACGCCCTTGACCTGTGGCGTCCAGCAGGTGACAGAGACGTTCTGGTTGATCACCGGACGGGCGCCATCCTCGATCAGCTTCTTTTCGATCTCCCACACCAGCTTCTTGCGCTTGTCGCGGTCCAGCTCGGCCGACTGCTGGTCGATCAGCTTGTCGACCTCGGGGTTCTTGTAGGCGGTGTAGTTGCGGTCGGACGTCGAGTGAAAGTTCTCGTAGAAGTTGGTATCGGGATCATCCACGCCCAACCCGGTCAGATTCAGGCCGACTGAGTACTTCTTGCCCTGAATCTTGGTGTACCAGACCGTGGTGTCTATCGGCTCGAGTTCGCCCTCGATGTGGATCTGCTTGAGCTGGTCGATCAGGATGACCGCAGGGTCGCGATAGATTGCGATGTTCCGGGTCGAGACCTTGATCTTGAGCGGATTGTCCTTGGTATAGCCGAGTTTCTCCATGATCGCCCGAGCCTCGGCGAGGTCCTTTTCCCGGTTGGGAGAGAAGCCCGGCATCTGCTCCAGCATCTCGTTGGACATTCCCCACACTCCGGCCGGCGGCGGCAGCATCGATGCACCTGTCAGGGCGTTGCCCTGGAACAGGATGTCGTTGAACGCTTTCCGGTCGAGCGACAGGGTCAGGGCGCGGCGCAGTTCGGGCTTGTCGAAAGGCGGAGCGTCTCTATTGACGAGCAGGTTGGTGTTGACGTTGCTCGGACGCGCCTCGCAGACGGCATCGGCCTTTTGCGCCTTGACGTCCGCCAGCATCGGGAAGGTGATGTCCGAATCGAATGTCATGTCGAATTCGCCGGCAATGAAGCCCAACATGCGCGTGCTGCGGTTGGGCACGATCTTCCAGTCGATGGCGTCGAGATAGGGACGGCCCTTCTTCCAGTAGTCGGGATTGCGAACGAGCTTGATCGACTCGTTGCGTTTGAAGTCGACGACCTTGAACGGGCCTGTGCCCATCGGCTTGGAGCGCATGTCGCGGCCGTTGGCATGGCAGGCATAGACCGGCGAGTAGCCGGACGCCAGCATCGACAGGAACGACGGCTGCGGCCGGCCGAGATCGAAGGTGACCTCGGTGTCGGAGGCGACCGTCACGCCCTTCAGGTTGCTGTACCAGACCTTGCGCGGGTTCTTGCGGATGAGGTCGGACTTCTCGTCGACCTGGCCGATCAGCGCGTCCCACGTGCACTTCACGTCCTTGGCGGAGAACGGCTTGCCGTCGTGCCACTTCACGCCCGACCGCAGCTTGAAGGTGAGCTTGGTCTGGTCGGGGTTCCACGACCAGCTTTCGGCGAGGTCGGGGACGATCTTGTCGGGGCTGTTAGTCTTCTCCTTGGGGTCGAACAGCACGAGGTTGTTGAACACTGCCATGAACGGCTGGACCACCGAGATCGTCGCCTCCTCGTGGATCGAGGCGCTGGGCGGGTTGTCACGGTGCGAGATGCGCAGCGTGCCGCCCTGCTTCTGGGCGAAAGCCGGCGATGACGCGACGACAAAGGCGGCAAGACCGCCGGCAACGAATGCCAAGCGAGTACGCATAGAAGTCCTCCCAGACTTACGCGAGCGGGCGTATTATTATTACCCGTTGGCGCAGAGGCTAGCACATCGTATGCAGCAGCCAAGCCTTAATGAGCAGGACCCTTGAGTCGACATCCACCGGAGACCGGCCTGTTGAGGCCAGATACGCGGCCCCATTGGGCTTCCTTGAAGCCGGCGCGCGCGATTTTGCGGGCGATATTTTGCTCATCTTCAAAACCAACGATACCGACGTGCTGCGCGAGGATCGGAATCCCAACCAGGCATTGACCGCCAGCGTGCAAGACGCGCTCCGCCTAGGCTGTTGTGCCGTCGGCTTCACGATCTACCCGGGGTCTGCCCATCAGCTCGAGATGTACGGCCAGCTCCGTGCCTACGCCGACGATGCGAAGCGCAACTGGCTCGCAGTCTTCGTGTGGTCCTAATCCGTGCGGGTCGGACTTTAGCAATGAGGGCGAATCGGCCATCGACGTCGTGGGTTACGCCGTCCAGATCGCGGCCCAACTCGGCGCGCACATCCTCAAGGTGAAGCTACCGACGGCGCATATCGAGCAGGACGCCGCCCGCAAGGTTTACGAGGGAAATCATCGGGATCGTAAGACGCGTTTTTCGTCACCACCGGATAGCTTTCTGTACCGCCGGTCGGAATTCGGTTGCAGAGAAGATGAAGCATCCCTAGCGTGGACCTCAAGACTCCATTGAGGGTCACATTCAGGGAGGATTAAATGGCTTCGTCGAAGATTGCGCGTCGTCGTCTTGTCGTCGGCACTGCTGCCGCTTCGGCGGCCTTTGTCGCCGCGCCATTTGTTCGCAGCGCCTACGCTGCGGGCAAGCTTTCGCTCGGCCTGTGGGACCATTGGGTGCCCGACGCCAACAAGACCGCCACGGCCTTGATCAATGAGTGGGCAGCCAAGGAAAAGGTCGAGGTCACGATTGACTACATCACCTCGCAGGGCAACAAGCTGCTACTGACCGGCGCCGCCGAATCGCAGGCCAAGTCCGGGCATGACATTCTGGCGCTTTCGACTTGGCTGCCGTCGCGCTACGCCGAGCAGCTCGTGCCGATGAACGACGTCATGGAGACGCTGGTCAAGCAGAATGGCGCCGTGAACTCGTCCGTCGAATATCTCGGCAAGATCAATGGCAAATGGATCGCCGTGCCGATATGCATCGGCACCCAGATCAAGGGACCGTGCTCGCGCATCGACTATATGAAGCAGTTCGCGGGCATCGACGTACAGGCGATGTACCCTGCCGGCGCGCCGCCCAAGGCCGATGCTTGGACCTTCGACGCTTTCCTCAAGGCTGCGGAAGCCTGTCACAAGGCGGGCCATCCCTTCGGTATCGGTCTTGGCACGACGTCGGACAGTGTCGATACGGCCGGCGCGATCTTCCACGGCTTCGGCGCGGAGCTCGTGAACGCCAAGGGTGACATCACGGTCAACAGCGACAACGTTCGCCAGGCACTCGACTATTACAAGCGGCTGATGGCCTTCCTGCCCGCCGATGCGCCGGCATGGGACGATGCTTCGAACAACAAGTGGCTGGTCTCGGGCAAGGGCGCCCTGATCATGAACCCGCCCAGCGCCTGGGCCGTCGCCAAGCGCGACGCCCCCAAGGTCGCCGAGCAACTCTGGACGCACGGCTTCGCCGCGGGTCCGAAGGGCCGATATGCACCCTTCACTCCGTATTTCTGGGGCACCTGGAACTTCAGCAAGAATCAATCGGCGGCCAAGAGCCTGATTATCCATATGTCGCAGCCGTCGGCGATCTCGGCGCTGGTGGCGGCGAGTGGCGGCTACGATCTTCCCTCGTTCGCCAATCTCACGACGCTCAAAACCTGGGCCGAGGAAGAGCCGCCAAAAGGCACGCTCTTTCACTATCCGAACCCTTACAACCACCAGATCCTGGCGTCGGCCGGCGCTCCGGCGCCGCACAAGATTGGCGAGCAGATCTATGTTCAGGCCATTCCAACCCAGATGATCGTCCGTCACGCCAAGGGCGAATCGGTGGAAAAGACCATCGCCTGGGCGACCGGAGAGCTCGAGGGATTCTCGCGCAACTAGCAGCCTGTCGGACTGATGTCTGGGGTTTAGCCTTCGATCGGGCTACGCCCTGCCGTCAGTTTCAAGTCCAAGAAACTCTCTCATCCTGATTGTCGCGCTGTTTCGGAGGTCATCTGGGGAAAGTCGGATAAAGAAACATTGGGAGGCGTTGCTATGGTGAGGGTACTTTTGCCTCGACGGCGGGCACTTGCCGTCATGGGCGTTGCGTTGGCCACTCCATCGATTGCTTCGGGCGTCGCGCGTGCGGCCGACAACTGGCCCGACAAGCCGGTCCGCTACATCAATCTCTTTCCCGCCGGCGGTGCGACCGACGTGCTGTCGCGCGTGGTCTGCCAGCAACTGAGCGAACTGACAGGCCAGCAGTTCGTCGTCGAAAACAAAGGCGGCTCGGGCGGCAACGTCGGTGCCGACGCGATCGCCAAGTCGGCGCCTGACGGTTACACGGTCGGGCTAATGAGCATCGCCAGCCACGCGATCTCGCCCACGCTCTACTCCAAGCTGCCGTTCGATGCCGAGAAGGATTTCACGCCGATCAGCATGCTGTGGCAGGTGCCGAACATCTTCGTCGTCAAGCCGGACATTCCGGCGAAGTCGGTTCCGGAACTGGTCGCACTCGTAAAGGCCAACCCCGGCAAATACACCTTCGCCTCCGGCGGATCGGGCACCAGCCCGCATATCTGCGGCGAGATGCTAAAACAGCGCGCTGGCCTCGACATGCTGCATGTACCTTATCGCGGCGGCGCGCCGGCCCTGCAGGACCTGCTGGCCGGCCAGGTGGATATGGAGTTCGACAACATTCCCGGGCCGTTGCCGCAGTACAAGGCGGGCAAGCTACGGGGGCTTGCCGTTACGTCGCTTGAGCGCAGCCCGGTCGCGCCGGAATTACCGCCCATGAACGACTTCTATCCGGGCTTCCAGATCACGTCATGGGGTGGCTTGTGCGGGCCGGCCGGCCTGCTTCCGGCGATGGTCGCAAGGGCCTCGGAACTCTGCAAGAAGGCCCTGGCGAGCGAGGCGTTGAAGACGGCGTTTCTTGCCCAGGGTGCGACGCCCTTCTGGCGAAGCCCGGCTGATGCGGCGGCGTTCCGCCGCTCCGAAGAGAAGGCGCTTGCGCCGGTGATCATTGCCTCCGGCGCCAAGGTGAATTGACCGCCTCAGCGGTCAATTCTTCCCGAGCTTAGCGAGGGATCTCGAGGCGATCATCCAGGCCGAGGCGGATGCGCGCTGGCGCTACAGGCCCCCGCTATCAATGCGCTGCTGTCGGGCGAGATCGACATGATCGAGCAGCCCGCTCACGACCTTCTGCCGGTGCTGGAGAAGGACAAGAACGTCGAAATCGTCATTCCCGACCAGCTCGGCTCGACCTACATCCTCCGCTTCAACTGGAAGCAACCGCCGTTCAACGACGTTCGTTACCGACGCGCCGCCGCGATGGCGCTGAACCAGAAGGACTTCCTGCAGGCCGTGATCGGCGACCCGCGCTACTACTAGGTCTGCAAGGCCATGTTCGGCTGCGGCGCGCCGCTCGAGACCTCCGCCGGAATGGAGGACGTACTCGAGTCTCGCTTCGACGAGTCGAGGAAGCTCCTGAAGGAACTGGGCTACGACGGCACACCAATCGTGCTTCTGCAGTCGACCGACCTCGCCGTGCTCACCAACCTGGCGCCGGTTGCCAAGACGCTGCTGGAACGCGGCGGCTTCAAGGTCGACATGCAGTCGATGGATTGGCAGACTCTGGTGGCGCGCCGTGCCAAGAAGGACCCGGTCGCGCAGGGCGGCTGGAACATCGCCATGACGGCCGCCGCTGCCGTGCTGCTGATCGATCCGATCAACAACCACT
>JBKJNE010000078.1:0-4651 GCA_046596015.1 Alphaproteobacteria bacterium | reverse complement strand
CATGCTGATTCTGCCAGACGGCCATGGGCAGCCGTTCGCCGGTGTCGAGGCGGTGACGGCGGCCACGCCATCGCCGCGCGCGATCTGCGCTTCCACCGGAATGCGCGTGCGGGTGCAGTCGCCGTCAGTCATCTCGATCTCGATCGGCTGCCCGCCGGTTTCGGCCATCATCTGATCCGCCAATTTCTTGATCGCTTCCGGATCATCCGGCTCGGCGACTGCCGGACCCTTGCCGTCCGTCGCCGGATTCCATTGCGGCGGGTTCTTGCCGCCGACGAAATCGTTGGCGTCGGGCGCCTTGGGCCGCACGTTGACCTGCGGCCCGCCTTTGCCGTTCTGCAGTTCCTTGCGGCAATTGATGTATTCGGTCCAGCCGGCACTTTCCCAGCCGAAGTCATACTTGATCCGGCCGTCGCCGGGCTGCTCCCCTCCCGGCTGGCCCGTGCCTGGCTGGCCCGTGCCCGGTTGGCCGCCGCCTGTGCCGGTGCGGGGCTCGTCGACCACCAGCATGGACTCCGTGACGAACTTGTATCCCTGTCCGTAATCCAGCGTCGGATAGCCGCCGATCACATAGCCGCCGCCATCGTCGGCGGGAATCGTATAACCGGTCACGGGCACGATGCCCGTCAGGCGCAATGCGTCCGTGAGGCTGGTGCCGCCCGGAACGTGGCTGCAGCGCTGCCTGGTCTTGATCAGGGGCTTGCCGGTCGTCGGCGCCAGGCCCGCCTGCTTGCCCAGTGAGAAATCCCACCAGGCGTTGAATTCCTGGAAATAGATGCTGCTGTCGCCTCCCGCACCGTCGAGGAAGTCGCTGCGGGTGAAAGCATCCGTCAACCGGCTGTGATATTGCGGCAGCGAGAAACCGTCGGTGGCGAGACCGGCGCCGCCGCCGGTGCCGTAGTGGACGTCCATCATCAGCCAATTGCCGAAATGGCCGTAGGGATTGATGGCGAACTGGCCGTCGGCGACGGTCTTCCTGTCCAGGCCGGTGAACGTCACATTCACGACGCTGCCGCGATCGACCGGCCTTGGGACGTTCACGTACCAGTCATAGCCCTCGGGACAAATCTCGCCGGGCTTCTTGGTGCGCTCGCACGTCGCCCTGTCGACAGCCTGCCGCGGCGGCTGGTCCGGCAGCTTCACCGTGACGCCCTGGACGTCGTCCGGCTTGACGCTCGTCGCGGGCGGAATGCCGTTGAACACGGCTCCTGCGGGTCCGGAGGCAGCCAGCCATAGCGCGGCGGCGAGCGGCGCGACGATCCCCGTGGCCGATGGAATTCTCATGTCCCGTCCCCCAAGGATACGAGAACCGGCAGCCGACCCGGCGCCGGACAGGTAGCATCATACTGCAAACCGGACCGCGGCTCGCGCGGAATCTGCCGCTTCCGGAACCCTACTTGTCCTGCTGCGTTCCCACCGGCGTCCTCATCCTGATCGCGCCGGAGATCCTGAACTACGTGATCGCGATCTATCTGATCCTGGTGGGAGTGATCGGCCTGTTCCCGAAGCGTCTGGCATGAGCGCGATACGGCGGCGCAGGATCGCTTGCATGCCGCGCGCCAGCGACGCGGCAGTGAACCGCGCGGACAGCGGCGGCACATGCAGGAACGCGGTATGGCGCGGCCAGCCGTTCCTTATGCTGAAATTCAGCAACCACCAGTAAGTGCTATTACAGACATAGCTTCCTGCGTTGTTAGAAACCCTGAACGGAAGCTTAGCCAGCCGCAGGGCCAGACCGATCTCGGCCACGGGCCAGGCGCCATGCAGCCGCCCCGGAAAATCCGGTCCAGCCAGCGCCCGGTGACGCCGCGCGACCCGCTCGATCCGCAAGCGCGGCCCGCGCGCCAGCCCGGTCAGCAGGCAGGCGTCAGGATGGTGCTGATCCAGCAGCGCTGTCAGCGCCTGCGCCGCCCTGACGTGATGAACGGGCAGCCAGGCGACCACCATGTCCGCGCCGACGCGCTTGCCGACGATACGGGCCGCTTCCCAGCTCGAATTGCGGCGGTGGCCGCCGAACGGCGCGAATCCGGTGAGCAGGATGACGGCTTTGCGCTGAGCGTACATGCCCCGACCTTAGGCGGCGCTGCCCTGCCGGGTCAAACCGGCACAACACGGTAGGCATGCCCGGGCGCGCTGGCTATTCTGGCCACCATACAGGGGAGAGTGCGATGAAGGCGTTGAAAGACAAGGTCGCCGTCATTACCGGCGGCAACAGCGGCATCGGCCTGGGTGTCGCCCGGGCGCTGGCGGCCGAGGGCACGCATCTGATGCTGAGCGGCCTCCACGGCGACAAGTCCGAGCGCGCCGCCCTGGCGCTGGCGGACGAGTACGGCATCCGCGCCATCGGCGTCGCCAGCGACGCCTCCAGGCGCGAGGAGGTCGAGGCGCTGGCGGACCTTGCGTTCAAGGAATTCGGCTACGTCGACATGCTGGTCGCCAATGCGGGCGTAGGGCTTCGCGGCGCGATGCACAAGATCAGCGACAACGACTGGGACTGGCTGATGGGCGTCAACGTGCGGGGTACCTATCTCGCGTGCTCGGCGTTCATCCGGCGCTTCATCGACCAGGGCAGGCCCGCCCATATCCTGATCACCGGCTCCGAGCAGAGCGTCGGCATGACGCCCTATGGCAGCATGCCGATCTACGCCGCGTCCAAGCATGCGCTGCTCGGCCTCGCCGACGCCATCCGCAACGATTACGCCGAGGACAACATCGCGGTCACCCTGCTGTGTCCCGGGCCGGTGGCTACCGACATCTGGGACATCGAGCGCGACCGCCCGGCCCAGTACGGCCAGCGTGCCGCCTCGAACGAGGAATCCAAGAAGCTGATCATGGAACTGGGCATGGACGCCAACCTCGTCGGCCGGATGGCGGTCGACGGCGTCAAGGCCGGCGACTTCTACGTGTTCACCCACGACTACATCCGCGAACTGGTCGATGGCCGCTACAAGGAAATGATCGCCGCGCTCGACAAGACCGACGCCTTCCCGAAATAGCCCGAACGACAGGGCTCCGGCACCCTCAACCCGCCTTCAACCAGTCGATGATGGCGGGATAGGCTGAGCGGTCCTGCATCACGAACAGGTGGCCGCCCTCGAACATTCTCGGTTCGGCGTTCGGGATGCGCGCGGCCATCCGTTCCTGGGTCGCCGCCAGCGCAATGCCATCGTAACGGCCGCCGCAGACCAGCGTGGGGGCCGTGATGCGGCCGAGCCGGTCGAAGGTGTCGTGCCCGCGCCTTGCCTCCAGCTGCCGCGCCCTTCCCTCGGCCCAGTCCGGCTCGTGCGCGTGCGCCCGCTCGGCCGCCAGCGCCTGGCCGATGAACTGGGCGACCTCGTCGGGATGGGCGGCCTCCCATTCCGGCGTGCGGCGCAGGTCGGCGAGCGCGATGCCGCGCCTGGCGCGCTCTTCGGAACCCAGCTTGCCCAGCTCGTGCAGCGGATAGGAGGCGCCGCCCGCGCCGCCCGGCGAGGTGACGCACAGCACCAGCTTGTCGATGCGCTCCGGGTGACGGATGGCGAATTCCTGCGCCACCATGCCGCCGAACGAATAGCCCAGCACATGGCAGCGCTGCCAGCCGACCGCTGTGAGCAGCCGGGCCGCGTCGTCGGCATAGTCGCGCATGGTATAGGGCCGGTCCGGCTTGCCGGTCTGGCCCAGGCCCCGCTGGTCATAGGCCATCAGGGTGAAGTTTTTCGCCAGCGGCGACTGCATCGGACCCATGGGGTTGCGCAGGTCGCCGCCGGTGCCGTTGATGAACAGCAGCCTGTGTCCCTCGCCCGCCATTTCGTAGTAGATCCGGATGTCCCCGGCTTGGACGAAGGGCACGAGCTTTTCTCCCGCTCTGTCTCTCCTTGCGCCGGAGCGTGCACCGGGCATGATGGAGCCGCAAGCGGCAACAGGGGAAATGTCGTGCCAATCAGCTCCTATCTGGATCCGGCGCTGTTCGAGGAATCGGCGATCGACGCCGAGACGCGGGCGATCAACGCCCGGATCGATGCCGCGCTGATCAACGCGCCGCCGATCGAGACGGTGCCGCCCCGGGTGATCCGCGAGGCCCGCGCCCGCGGCGACGGCGTCTTTCCCGCCCGCCCCAAGTCGGACCGTGCCATGACCCGCGAAATTCCCGGGCCGGGCGGCCCGATCAGCCTGAGGCTGGTGGCGCCCGAGCAGCCGCGCGGCGCCTACATGCATATCCATGGTGGCGGCTGGATGAATGGCGCCAACGACCAGAACGATCCGCTGCTGGAGCATCTGAGCGACCGGCACGGGCTGGCGGTGGTCAGCGTCGGCTACCGGCTGGCGCCGGAAAATCCCTATCCGGCGGCGCCCGACGACTGCGAGGCCGCGGCGCTGTGGCTGGCGGCCCATGCGGCGACCCAGTTCGGCACCGACTGGTTCGCCATCGGTGGCGAGTCCGCCGGCGCCCACCTGGCGGCCGTGACCCTGCTGCGGATGCGTGATCGCCACGGCTTCCATTTCAACGCGGCCAACTTGGTCTATGGCGCGTTCGACCTGGCGCTGACGCCCAGCGTGCGCAACTGGGGGCCGCGCCGGCTGGTGCTGAACACCCATACCATCACCTGGTTCCGCGACGTCTTCGCCACCGATCCGGCGATCTGGTCGATGCCCGACGTGTCGCCGATCCACG
>JBKJNE010000391.1:0-10328 GCA_046596015.1 Alphaproteobacteria bacterium | reverse complement strand
CCTGAATGCCCGCCATCATGAAAGCGAGGCGGCAATCGTCGCCCAGGCTGGCAAGCCGGGCGTGATCACCATCGCCACCAACATGGCCGGCCGCGGCACCGACATCCAGCTGGGCGGCAATGCCGAGATGCGCATCGCCGACGAACTCGGCGACATGCCCGCCGGCCCGGAGCGTGAGGCGAAGGAAGCCGAGATCCGCGCCGACATCCAGCGGCTGAAGGACAAGGCGCTGGCCGCCGGCGGTCTCTACGTGCTCGCCACGGAGCGACATGAAAGCCGCCGCATCGACAACCAGCTGCGCGGCCGCTCAGGCCGTCAGGGCGATCCCGGCCGGTCGAAATTCTTCCTGTCGCTGCAGGACGACCTGATGCGCATCTTCGGGTCCGAGCGCATGGACAGCATGCTGGTGCGCCTGGGCCTGGAAGACGGCGAGGCGATCACCCATCCGTGGATCAACAAGGCGCTGGAGAAGGCGCAGATGAAGGTCGAGGCACGCAACTTCGACATCCGCAAGAACCTTCTCAAATACGACGACGTGATGAACGACCAGCGCAAGGCGATCTACGAGCAGCGCCGCGAGCTGATGGAAGCCGAGGAGGTTTCCGAGACCATCGCCGACATGCGCGAGGACGTGGTGCTGCACGTGCTGCACCAGCACATCCCGCCGCGCTCGTTCCCCGAGCAGTGGGACACCGAAGGCCTGCGGGTCGAGTTCCACCGGGTCTTCAACATCGAGCCGCCGATCGCCGAATGGCTGAAGGAAGACGGCATCAGCGAGGTCGAGATCGGCGACCGGCTGCAGAAGCTGGTCGACGGCCTCATGGCCGAGCGCGCCGAACGCTTCGGTCCCAAGGCGATGAACTGGCTGGAAAAGAACATGCTGCTGCAGACCGTGGACAGCCAGTGGAAGGATCACCTGCTGCAGCTCGACCATCTGCGCCAGACCGTGAGCCTGCGCGCCTACGGCCAGCGCGACCCGCTCAACGAATACAAGAGCGAGGCGTTCGAGATGTTCGAGGCCATGATGGGCCGGGTGCGCACCGACACCACGCTGCTGATGTCGCATGTGGAGCTGCGTTTCGACGACCCGCCGCCCGATGACTACCGGGAGCCGCCCCGCGGCCACGCGACCCATCTGGATCCGGTCACCGGCGAGAACGAGTTCGACGCCGCCCGGCAGATGCTGACGGCGCCGGGCCGCGCGAAGGACGCGGGCGACCCGACGACCTGGGGCCGGGTGTCACGCAACGCCCCGTGTCCCTGCGGCTCGGGCAAGAAGTACAAGCACTGCCACGGCGCCTTCGCCAACGCCTAGCGCGCTGAATCGGGCGGGTCCCTGAACTCGACCAAATTGCCTTCCGGATGCTGGTGAGCCAGTTAAGCGACATTATGTAGTTGGCCGAGCCCGTTAAGCGGCGCGTCGCATCGGCAGTGCCCAGCCCCCAACGATGACCGACGGCATATAGGTACTATGTCCCTGCGTTTCCGCACGAACCGCCCGTCCGCTGCGTCAGCCCGCCCGGGAATTTAGCAAGGCGTCACCGAAACCCGGTGTCACCGAAACCCGGGAGAACCGGACCATGGCATCGACGCCGAGCACCCGCAGGACAAGTCGTCCAGCCCGGCGATGGCGACGGGCGGCGTCATGGCTGCTTGGTGAAATCCAGCGATGCGTTGACGGTGAAGGTATCGAGCAGCTTGACGATCTCGGGATCGGTGCAGCCCTTCTGCTGGACGGCGCTGGTCGCGACCTGGTTCAGGTTCTGCATCCGGTTCAGGAGCAGATCCCCGATTTCCTTGGGCGACTTGTCCGGCATCTGCTGGCGCATGTACCGGATCGTGGCATGGTGGACGACGTTGAGGTTGCGCATGAAGCGGCCCATGGTCGCCTCGTCGGGCGGCTTGCATAGCCCCGCCACCACACCCGAGATGGAGAAATTGTCGAACATGGTGATGGTCGGATCCCGCTGCGTCTGATCCGGCTGGCCAGACTGCGCAGCCGACGGCGGCGCCGACATGTCGACCTGCGCGTTCGCGGCCGCAGGCACCCCGAGCAGCGCCAGGGCGAGGATGATACGGCTAGGCGACACCGGCGGTCCCCAGCGTGAGAAACTTGCGGCGGCGCTCGTCACGCAGCGCTTCGGGGCTTTTGCCGGCAAGGGAGTCGAGCGCGCCGGCAATGGCCGTGCCCAGCCGGTCGATGGCCTTGGCCGGATCGCGGTGCGCGCCGCCCAGCGGCTCGGCGACGATATCGTCGATCACCTTCAGCCTCTTCAGGTCCTGGGCGGTCAGCTTCAGCGCGGTGGCTGCGTCCTCAGCGTAGTCGGGACTGCGCCACAGGATCGACGCGCAGCCTTCCGGCGAGATCACCGAATAGATCGCATGCTCGAACATCAGCACCCGGTTGCCGGCCGCCAGCGCCACCGCGCCGCCGGAGCCGCCCTCGCCGACGATGCAGGCGATCAGCGGCACTCCCAGGTTGAGGCAGGCCTCGGTCGAGCGGGCGATGGCCTCGGCCTGGCCGCGCTCCTCGGCGCCGACGCCCGGATAGGCGCCCGCCGTGTCGACCAGCGTGATCAGCGGCAGGCGGAACCGGTCGGCCAGTGCCATCAGGCGGACCGCCTTGCGGTAGCCTTCGGGCCGGGCCATGCCGAAATTGTGCTTCAGGCGGGTTTCCGTGTCCCTGCCCTTCTCGTGGCCCATGACCATAACGGCCTCGCCGCGGAACCGCGCCAGGCCGCCCAGGATCGCCTGGTCGTCGCCGAAACCGCGGTCGCCTGCGAGCGGCATGTAATCGGTGAACAGGGCTTCGACATAGTCACCAAGATGCGGCCGGCGCGCATGGCGGGCCACCTGGGTCTTCTGCCAGGGAGTCAGGTCCCTGTAGGTCTGGCGCAGCAGCTGCTCCAGCCTGCCTTCGAGGCGGACCACCTCGCCGACCACATTCACCCCGCCGCCGTCGGAGAGGCGCTTCAGTTCGCGGATCTTGCTTTCGAGTTCCGCGATGGGCTTTTCGAATTCCAGGACTGCTTCCATGATGAGGATATCGTTACGAACCCTGTCCGTTTCAAAGGAACGCCGCGCGCCCCGGACGTTTTGTATGGCGGCGGCCTGACGCCGGAGCAAGTCTTGTACCCGAAACCACCCCGACATGCTAACCCGGATCGGGCGTCCCGTGCGCAGGCGCACCAACGATGTGGCGAATTTTGACTCACACGGCCCGGGCGCCGGGCGTATGGTGATTTCATGCAAATCGACGTGATCTCGGATTCCATCTGTCCCTGGTGCTATATCGGCAAGCGGCGCCTGGAGAAGGCTATCGCCGCCCGCCCGGCCTTGACGTTCGACGTCATCTGGCGGCCCTACCAACTCAACCCCGACACGCCGCGCGAAGGCTATGACCGCAAGGCGTACATGCAGGCCAAGTTCGGCGGCACCGACCAAGCCAAGGGCGTCTACAAGGTGGTCGCCGCCACGGCCAGGGAAGAGGGCCTCGAGTTCGCGCTGGAGAAGCAGCAGCGTATCCCCAACACCCTCGACTCGCACCGCCTCAACCACTGGGCCCATACCGCCGGCGTGCAGGACGCGGTCATCGAGGGCCTGTTCCGGGCCTATTTCATGGACGGCGCGGACATCGGCGATCCCGCGGTGCTGGTGAAGGTGGCCAAGGACGCCGGCATGGACGCGGGCGTGGTAGCCAAGCTGCTGGCCGGCGACGCCGACCGCGAACTGGTGCTGCGCGAGGAAGCCGTCGCCCGCCGCATGGGCGTCTCCGGTGTTCCCTGCTTCATCGTCGATCAGCGGCTGGTGATGGTGGGCGCGCAGGATACCGACATGCTGCTGCGCACCATCGACCACGCGGCCGAACAGGCGAGCCAGGCGGCGGAGTAGGCCCGCGCTTTCGCGCACGCCCTGTGTTGATATTGTATACACATTGTAGTATATTCATTGTGTGGACAAGTGGAACTCAAATGCCTAATGCACAAACGAACGACAAGCCCGGCCGGGACGTGACCATCAACCTGCGCGCCAGCGGCAAGCAGCGCACGCTCATTGACAGGGCCGCCGAGGCGCTGGGCAAGAACCGGTCGGATTTCATGCTGGAAGCCTCCTGCCGCGAGGCTGAATCGGTGCTGCTCGACCGCCGCTACTTTTCGCTCGACGCCGATGCGTTCGAGCAGTTCATGGCAGTGCTCGACGCGCCGCCCGCCGACAATCCCAAACTGCGCCGGCTGCTCGCCGAAGAGGCGCCCTGGGAGACATGAGCGGCGACGAACTCCATCCGCCCGAAGCACTTTCGGCGGACCACGACGTCTCATCCTTCAACTCGGGCACACCCGTCCTCGACGACTGGCTGCACCGGCGCGCCCTGCCCAACCAGGACAGCGGCGCCTCACGCACCTACGTCATCTGCGCCGGGGATCGAGTCATCGGCTACTACGCATTGGCAGCCGGGGCCGTAGCGCAGGCGCAGGCTACCGGGCGAGCTCGACGTAACATGCCGGACCCGATACCCGCTATGGTGCTGGGCCGCCTGGCCATCGATGCCGGATACCAGGCACGCGGGCTTGGGCGGGCGCTGCTGCGCGACGCCATCCTGAGGACAGTCCAGGCGGCGCACATAGCGGGCATCAGAACGCTGCTGGTGCATGCCCTGTCCGACGATGCCCGGAAATTCTACGAGCGCTGCGGCTTCCAGCCGTCGCCCATCGATCCCATGACACTGATGATCACGCTGGGGGATGCCCGGCGGATGCTGGGTAACACAGGGCCGGAATGACAGTCCTGGGGAGCGCTTACAGCGCCTTCAGCTTCTCGACGGTCGCGATCAGCACCTCGGCCTGGCGGATCGAGGCCAGGTCGATCAGCTTGCCGTCGAGGGCGACGGCGCCGCGGCCTTCCTTCTGGGCGACGATCATGGCTTCCAGGATGCGCCTGGCCTTGGTCACCTCGACCTCGGACGGGCTGAACAGCTCGTTGCCCAGGGTCACCTGCGACGGATGGATCGCCCACTTGCCCTCGCAACCGAGCACACCGGCGCGGTTGGCCTGGGCGCGGTAGCCGTCCGGATCGGAGAAATCGCCGAACGGGCCGTCGATCGGTCGCAGGCCGTGCGAGCGGGCCGCGACCACCATGCGGACAATGGCGTAGTGCCACATGTCGCCCCAGTAGGTCTCGCGCTTGCCGGCCTCGTCGGCGTTGGACAGCACGACATAGTCCGGGTGCGGGCCGCCGATCTGGGTGGTGCGCATCTTCATGGAGGCGGCGAAGTCGGCGACGCCGAAATGCAGCGACTCGTTGCGCTTGGACGCGCCGGCAATGGCGTCGATGTTCATCAGGCCGCGGGCGGTTTCGATGATCAGCTCGAAGCCGACCCGCTTCTTGCGGCCCTTGGCGGTCTCGATCTGGGTGCACAGCATGTCGAGGGCGTAGACGTCCTCGGGCACGTCGACCTTGGGCATCATGATCAGGTCGAGCCGCTCGCCCGCCTTCTCCATCAGGTCGACCACGTCGCGGTACATGTAGTGGGTGTCGGTGGCGTTGATGCGCACCGAGACGGTCTTGCGGCCCCAGTCGAGGTCGTTGATGGCGTCGATCACCAGCTTGCGTGCGCGCTCCTTGTCGTCCGGCGCGACCGCGTCCTCGAGGTCGAGGAACACCACGTCGGCGTCCGACTGGGCGGCCTTCTCGAGGAACCGGGAGTTGGAGCCGGGCACGGCCAGCTCGCTGCGGTTGATGCGGGCCGGTGCCTGTTCGACGGGAAGGAATGCCATGATCGCCTCTTCTGGGTGGGCTGCTGAATTCTCCGGCACGCTATCCAGCGCATCAAGGCGAGTCAATCGAGCGGACGGCAACCCTGCCCTTCGCTCAGGTCACCTTGGCCAAGGGGTGGCCGTCGCGCACCAGCGCCTGCAGCCGCTCCTCCAGCACATGGGTGTAGATCTGGGTGGTGCTGATGTCGGCGTGGCCCAGCATCTGCTGCACCGATCGCAGGTCGGCGCCCTTGTTCAGCAGGTGGCTGGCGAAAGCGTGGCGCAGCACATGCGGGCTGACCCGGCGCGGATCGATCCCCGCCTCGACGGCCAGTTCGTCGAGCAGCTGGAAGAAGCGGACGCGGGAGAGGTGCCCGGCCTTGCCGCGCGACGGGAACAGGTAGGCTGTGCCCCGCGTGCCGGCCTGTTCGAGGAATCTGGGCCGGACCTTCAGGTACTCCGTCATGGCGGCCTTGGCCGGCGGGCTCAGCGGCACCATCCGCTCGCGGCCGCCCTTGCCCTTGACCAGCAGGACGCGGGCGTCGCCCCGCGCCGAGGATACCGGCAGCTTGACCAGTTCGGAGACGCGCAGGCCGGTGGCGTAGATCACCTCGAGCAGCGCGACGAGCCGGATATTGCGCGGTGTGTCTCCGGCCGTCCTGCGGGCCTGCGCCGCCTGCATGAGCTGATCGACTTCGGACACGGTCAGCACCTTGGGCAAGGTGCGGCCGCGCTTGGGGCCTTCCAGCGACACGGCCGGATCGTCGGCGCGCATGCCGTCGGCATACATGAACCGGAAGAACTGCTTCAGCGCCGACAGCCGCCGTGCGGCGGTACGCGGCGCGAAGCCGGCGTCGTCGAGACGGGCCAGATAGGCACGGATCGCCTCGGTGTCGGCGCCCTTCAGCCCACCGCGCCTTGCGGCGAACTCGGCGAAATCCAACAGATCGCGGCGATACGCCTCCAGCGTGTTGAGCGCCGCGCCGCGCTCGGCGGCCATCATCTCCAGGAAGGCTTCGATCAGGTAGGGATCGCCAGCCATCCGGATGCCCCCCTCAGAAGCCGGAGTCGATGAGCGCTTCGAGCGCCAGCGCCCGGGCGTCCTGCTCCAGCCCCACCATCGACAGCGCCTTGAGCACATCGGCCAGCACCGCCGGATTGGCCTTGCCCGGACCGGCGTCGCCCAGGATCACCAGCGACAGCAGCACCGTCTCGCCCAGCCGGTTCGCCTCGGCGGCGGCGTTGAGGCCGCGCCAGACGGAGAGCGGCGGCATGCGGCCATCGGCCGCGTCGGCGCCGTCATAGAGGCCGCCCCAGAACGTCTGCTGCACGGGCATGCCGAGGCCTTCGAGCACCGCCATCAGCACCGTGCCCCGCCGCAGCCGGTCGGCGCCGGCGAGCGAGGACTGGTTCCGCCACCAGCCGTCGAACACCGGCTCGTCGAACCTGATCTCGGCATCGGCGACCAGCATCGGCGGCCAAAGCTGGGCTTGCATCACCGTGGCGTTGGGATCGCCGCCCGACGCCAGGTCCGCGACGACGGCATACCAGGCGCGCGCCGCCTCGATCTCGCCCGCCGCCAGCAGCGCGCGGATGATCTCCGGCGCGGCGGCGACCAGCTCGGGCGGCATCGGCGGCGGCGCCTCGGCCATGCCCTCGTCGGGCACCGGAGGCGCGGGCGCGCCATCGAGCGCCGGTTCTACCGCTTCAGGCAGCGGCGATGGCACAGGGTCCGGCGCGGCGGGCGCCGGCTTGGGCAGCAGGGATTTCGTCGCCTCGGCATTGACGCGCACCGCCAGCAGATAGGTGCCGTCGGCCCTGGCCCGCACCCAGATCGCCTGGAGGATTTTCAGCTTCGTTACCGGATCAGGCGCCTGCATGGCGGCTTGGTAGAGCAGCGCGCCGCCACGACCTCCAGGCTGGCTCGCCGCCGCGGCAACTGGATCGGCCAGATCGGGGGCATCGAGCGTCACGCCGGCATATGCCGCCGCCAGATCCCTGGCGCCGATAGCGCCGGCACGGGCGGCGCGCTCGGCCGCCTCCAGCCTGACTTCGGCGGGCAGATCCCTGTCGTTGGCCACCGCGACCAGCACGAGCGGGCTTGCCTGATCCAGGGTCGGAACGGCGACCTCGCTGCCGGACGCCTTCAGCATCGCCAGCTTGAGCGGCGTCAGCGGCTGGCTGTTGGTCAGCATGGGCTTGTCGCCGCGCTTGTCCGCCGGCTGGCTGAGCCAGCCGAGCAGCGCGAAGAAGTCCGGGTCGTCGGTGCCGGTCTCGCGCAGCATGTCGGCGGTGAAGCCGGCACCGTCCGCGTCCCCGCTGGTCAGCTTGCAATAGGCGACCGTCTCCAGCCACGACGCCTCCTCGCTGCGCTGGTTGGCGCTGAGCGCCTCGTCGCAGGCGGTGGCCGTATCGCCGGTCAGCAACAGTGCGTCGACCCTCGCATGGGCCAGCCCGGCGTGGGGAATCTTCTCCGGCACGCGGCCGAACAGGTCGGCGATCTCGGCGCCATAGCCCGCCGCCGCCAGCCGATCGACGCGGGCCTGGAACACGTCATAGACGTTCTTCGACGTTCCCTGGGGCACCTGCGCCTCGCTGAGCAGCAGGCGCTCGGCCAACGAACGCATCGCCGGCGACCCCTTGCCGATCGGCATGCGCGGCATCAGCGCGACCAGCGCGCGGCGGTCGCTGCCCTGCCACATGGTGCCGGCAAAACCGCCATTGGACGGGTTCAGGATGCCCGGCGACGACGGATCCAGCGCATCCAGCCCCTGCTGGTAGACGCCCTGCGCCGGCAACTGGTCGCCAGGCCGCGCCTCGCCGAGCGGGGCCTCCCTGACCGCCGGTTCGGACGCCGGCGCGGGCTGGGCCGGCTGGTCGGGGACCACCGTGGGATCGAACTGCGCCCAGGCAGGCGCCGTGGCCGCCAGAAGCGTAACGGCCGCCAGCGTAAACCGGTGCATCGAGCGCCGGCTACTTCTGCAGCGTTTCATTGGGCAGATCTTTTTCCACTTCGGCCGACGGCGCGGGCGGATCCCAGAACTGCAGGAAGACGAGGCCTGCGCCGGCCAGAACCACGAGGATGACCAGCGCGATGACGAGGCTGCGGATCTTGTTCAAGAGCGGCTCTCTCCCTTTCTTGCCTGCGAGGCTGATTTTCAAGGCGAATGCATATACCATACGTCGAAACGAGATGCATTGAAGCACATGGACAAGGTTAACGACGAGGGCGCGGACGACGTTCCGCCGCCCTTTCATCTGGAAAAATCCGTCGTCCTGGTCGGCCTGATGGGCGCCGGCAAGACCACGATCGGACGCCGCCTGGCGAAACGCCTGGGCGTGGACTTCGTCGACGCTGACGCCGAGATCGAGAAGGCGGCAGGCTGCTCGATCAAGGACATCTTCGAGTGCTACGGCGAGGCCGCGTTCCGCGAGGGCGAGCGCCGCGTCATCTGCCGGCTGATGGCCGGGCCGCCGCAGGTGGTGGCCACGGGCGGCGGCGCGTTCATGAACCCGGAAACCCGCCAGCGGGTGAAGGAAGCCGGCGTCTCGGTCTGGCTCAAGGCCGACATCAAGACGCTGGTCGCCCGGGTCGGCAAGCGCGACACCCGCCCGCTGCTGTCGAAGGGCGACCCGGAAACCATCCTCCGCGATCTGGCGGACAAGCGGAATCCGTTCTATGCAGAGGCCGACATCCATGTGGAGAGTCACGACGGCCCCCACGAAACCGTGGTCGATGCCGTCGTCGAGGCGCTCAAGAACCGTCGGGCCGCGTAGCCATGATCCATGAAAGCGTCACTGTCGGCCTGGGCGATAGGTCCTATGACATCATTATAGGCACCGGGCTGGTGCGCGCGGCCGGCGACCTTGTCGGCCCGTTCCTGAAGCGGCCGAGGACCTTCATCGTCACCGACGAGACCGTGGCTGCGCTGCATCTCGGGACGCTGCTGGAAGCCCTCGACGCCGCAAACATCGAGGCCGGCGTCCACGTGCTGCCGGCGGGCGAGAAGACCAAGAGCTTCAACCATCTCGAAAAACTGCTCGGCGCCATGCTCGATGCGAAGCTGGAACGCCGCGACCGGGTGATCGCGCTGGGCGGCGGCGTCATCGGCGACCTCACCGGCTTCGCCGCCAGCATCCTGCGCCGCGGCATCGGCTTCATCCAGGTGCCGACCACGCTGCTGTCGCAGGTGGACAGTTCCGTCGGCGGCAAGACCGGCATCAATACAAGCCACGGCAAGAACCTGATCGGCACCTTCCACCAGCCCAGCCTGGTGCTGGCCGACACCGGCGTGCTCGACACCCTGCCCCGCCGCGAGCTGGGCGCGGGCTATGCCGAGGTGCTGAAATACGGCCTGATCCGCGACGTGGCGTTCTTCGACTGGCTGGAGGAACACGGCGCCGAGGTGATGGCGGGCGATCCGGACGCCCGCGCCTGGGCCATCGCCGCCAGCTGCCGCGCCAAGGCCGAGATGGTCGCTGCCGACGAGTTCGAGACCGGCGACCGCGCCCTGCTCAATCTGGGCCACACCTTCGGCCACGCGCTCGAGGCCGAGACCGGCTATTCGGACCGGC
>JBKJNE010000256.1:0-6525 GCA_046596015.1 Alphaproteobacteria bacterium | reverse complement strand
GGAAACGGTCGTCGTGGCGAGTTCCTGCTCCTCGGCTTCGCGCAGGTTGCGGGCATAATGGGGGCGCGCGTACCACAGCAGGCCCAGCCAGATCGGCGCGCAGGCAGCCATCATCAGCATCAGCGAATAGCGGACGCCGTCCGGCTGCGGGAACAGGTTGTCACTGATCGCGCCGGTCAGTACCGGGCCGAGACCCGTGCCGATGGCCGAACCCATCATCAGATAGACCGCCGACACCTGCGCCCTCAGGCGGTTGGGCACGACCACCGGCAGCGCGCCATAGGACATGCCGAACGGCACGTTGATGAAGAACATCAGCGGCGCGTACAGCATCCAGGCCACCTCGACCCACGGCACCATGGGCGCGATGATGCCCAGCGGGATCATTGGCCACGCCCACATCAGCGAGCCGCGCATGGGCCAGTCCTTGCGCCCGGCACGGTACATCCGCCCGCCGATCCAGGCCCCGAAATAGGTGCCGGCGGTAGCGAAGGTCAGGAAATAGAGGCCGTAATAGATGCCGGCGCGGCCAGCCGGAATGTCGTGGATGCGGTGGAAGAAGGTCGGCGTCCAGAATACGAACGAGAACCCGGCGAGCGCGACCGCCCCGAAGCCGATGTGATGGGCGAGGAGCGTGCGCCAGTTGACCCGGTAGAAGGCGAACAGCGGCCCCAGCCCGACGTCCGCGCCGCCATAGGCCTGGACCACGCCGCGACGCGTCGGCTCGCGGATCAGCAGCATCAGCAGCACGACCAGCACTCCCGGTGCGCCGACGCAGATGAACACCATCTGCCATGGCTTGAGCACGCCGAGGGCGCCCGCGTTGACCGGCGGCAACGATCCGACCAGCTCGACGATCAGCCCGCCGACGGTGAAGGCGATGCCGGTTCCAAGCGTGCCGCTGAGTTGGAACACCGCGACGGCGATCGGGATCTTCTCGCGCGGGAAATAGTCGCCGATCAGCGAGTGCGCCGACGGCGTCAGCGTCGCCTCTCCCACGCCCACACCGATGCGGGCGAACAGCAGGCTCCAGAACCCGCGCGCCAGGCCGCACCACACCGTCATGATGCTCCACAGGAAGATGCCCGCTGCGATCAGCCAGCGCCGGTTGAAGCGGTCTGCCATCCAGGCGAGCGGAAGCCCGGCCACCGCATAGAACAGAGCGAAGGCCGACGACAGCCAGCCCACCTGCGTGTCGGTGATGCCCAGGTCGATCTTGATGGGCGACACCAGTAGCGCGATCACCTGTCGGTCGACGAAGCTGACCAGCGACGCCAGCACCAGCACGGCGACGACGAACCATGCGTAGCCCGACTTCGGGTAAGGCAGCGTGCTCACGGGGAAGTCGCACCCGGGCGCCGGTCAGACCGCAACAACCGTCTCACGGTTCATCAGTACGGCGGAATAACCGACGCTGCCGAGCTCGGTGGTCTCGATCTCGGCCATGCATTCGCGCAGGCCCGGCGTGTTCCCGAGGTGATAGTCGGCGTTGTAGTGGACATCGAAGGCGGCCTTGTCGACATAGGAGTGGAAGCCGATGAAGGTGTTGGGCTGCCGCGGGTCGCTGCGCAGCTCGAACACCAGGTTGCCCGGCTCGCGCCGCGTGTGCTCGGTGATCTCGCGCATGATGCCGAGGAATTTTTCCACCTTGCCCTCGTGGATCGTCATGCGGAACATCAGGGTGAATTCGGCCATGGGGCTGCTCCTGGCGGCTATTTGTTGAAATCGGCCATGACTTCACGGGCGACGCGCAGGCCGGTGCCGCCCGTCGGCCCGGATGGGATGGCCGCGGCTTGGTTCGCTGCGCCGGCAGCCTCTCTAGCGGTCCTTCTGCGCCCTGCCCTCGGCGATATAGCGGTCGATGCCGTTGTGGAACTGCTGGATGCGGTTCTCCTGGCCCGACAGGTAGGCGCCCTTGAAGCCGCGCGACTGGAAGCCGAGTTGCTGGCCGGTCGCCACCTGCAGATCCTGGTCGGCGGTGAAGCCCACGGTCTTTTCGCCATAGGGGAACTCGTCCCGCTCGGCGACTTTGAAGGGGATCATCCCGATGGGGCTGGTGACCATGCCGTCCGCGTTCGGCTTGATGGTCATGTGCCAGTGCTCGTAGATGCTGCGGTTCGGGTCGGTCGGATGCGGCTCGCAGCGCTGCAGCGAGGCGCCGATCGACGACACGGTGATCGACGTGCCGGGGAACAGGTTGAAGTGATAGGCGTCGGTCAGCCAGCTGTCCTCGACGCGCAGCCAATGATCGAAGCCATGCTCCTGGGCGGTGGCGCGCTTGTGCTTCTGCATGGCCTCGCGGACGTCCTGGGCGCGGCCCTCGAAATCCTTCGGGTCGAGGCCCCATTGGCGCATCTCGGCGGCCAGGGTCTCGTTGACGACCGCCGGATCGCTGCCGCGCACCGAGGGCATGCAGCCTTTCATCTTCATCAGGCTGTGGTGGCCGTCGAACAGCTCGAAGGTGGTGTTCCGGTAGTCGTCGTCATAGTAGTCGGCGAGCTGCGGATGGGCAGTCGGCAGATGGTACGACTCGCAGAAATTGTCGTGCAGCGCCTTCCAGTTGAACGCGACCTCGGTGACCCGGTGGAAGGTCCGCGTCATGTTCTGCAACTGGTGGGTGTCGAAATAGGCCTTCACCGGGCCGAGGAAGCTGCCCAGCGACGGCGCGTGCTCGTCCATGTTGTACCAGATGAAGCCGGCGTAATCCTCGCACGGGATCTGCGACAGGCCCAGCTTGCCGCACGGATTGCCCTGCGGGAAATCCTCCTCGTCCTGCACCTTGATCAGGGTGCCGTCATGGCCGAAGGTCCAGCCGTGATAGGAGCAGACGAAGGCCTCGATCGAGCCTTCGCGCGCCTGGGTCAGCCGGTTGCCGCGGTGCGGGCACACATTGTGGAAGGCGCGGATCGAGCCGTCGTCCTGACGCACCATGAGGATCGAGTCGCGGCCCAGCGGATGGACGACGAAGTCGCCGGGCTCGGGAATCTCCGCCGACCGGCCGCCGATGTTCCAGACCCGCGCCCACATGTAATCCAACTCGAGTTCCATGAACTCGCGCGACGTGTACCGGTCGCCGGTGATGCGGACCTCCTCCGGCACGACCCGGTTGGCGCCGCCTGAAATCGGCCTGTTGAGCGTTGTGGACATGTCTTCCTCGTTCCCGTTCCCAAGCGCATTCAGTTTAGTTGTACGATCGACCAATGCAATGGAAATTCTGTTCCGGCGGGCTCAAAGTTCCGCCAGCCTTGTGATTCCCGCCTCGAACAGCAGCGCCATCTTCTCGGCCACACTATCCAAGTCCGAGGCCCTGCAGAGACCTTCGGAAAGCTGCTCCAGCGTCTCGGTCTGGACCAGCATGTGGATGATCGACGAGGTCATCACGTAGTGCGCCCAATAGATGTTCTCGGCTTTGGCCTTCGGGAACCGCTCCTTCAGCAAGCGGATGAATTCCAGCGGCACCGGACTGTAGATTTTCCGGAACGCCGCCACATGCGGATGGGTCGGCGATTCGTTCGCCGTGCGCGACAGCAGCCTGATATAGGCGCGCCATCCGGGGCCGCCCTGCAGCGCCTTGTCGACGATGGGGCGGAAATGAGCCTCGACCAGCGCCCGCACGTCGACCTGGCCATCGCCGGCCTGCCGCTTCACCGTTTCCATGGCGGCGAGGATGTCGGCGACGTGCTGTTCGGCGCGCCGGCCGATCACCTCGGTGTAGAGGTCGTCCTTGGTGCCGAAGTGGTAGCTCATCAGGCCGAGGGGAACGTCTGCCTCGCGGGCGATCTCGCGGGTCGTGGCGGCGTCGAAGCCGCGTGTGGAGAACAGCCGCTCGGCCGCATCGAGGATCTTGCCCCTGGTGCTGGCGGATTCTTCCGCACTATCTGGCCTTCGGCGCGCCATGCCATCCCGTTCGGCTAAAAAAAGAGCGCCGGAGGCTGGCTGCCGCCGGCGCCAAAGATGCGCCCCTGGGGGAGTAGAGCCGGGGCGCGCAACGCAGGCTGGAAGGCCGCCCGGCCCGCGCATGCGCGGACGGGGCGGGCGATCCCTAGTAGCGGTAGGTCAGCTCGAACTTCACCGTCCGGGGCGGCAGGGCATAGCCGGTGCGGTCCGAGCGGAACGCATTGACGGTGCCGGTGTTGCCGCCGGTGCCGGCGGCATCGCGGACGCCGACCAGGACGTATTCGTTGGTCAGGTTCTTGCCGATCACCGAGAAGACCCAGCGGCCGTCCTCGGTGCCGATGCGCACCGCGGCGTCAAGCTGGGCATAGCCCTTCTGCATGGCGCCCGGAATGAACTCGCTGAGCGAGTACTTGGACTTGAACTTCATATTGCCCGACAGGCCCCAGACGAAGCCGTTGCCGAACGGCATTTCATAGTTGAAGCCGACGTTGCCGGCCAATTTCGGCGCCAGGTTGCGGGGGGCGCCCGCAAGATCCTGCTTCTTGAGCGGGAGGTTCAGGTCGATGTTGCAGCCGTCGGCGATAGACTGGCCGCCGGAGCACGGGGCCAGGAACCGGGTGTAGTGCGAGTCGTTGTAGGCCAGCGCCGCGTTAAGGGTCAGGCCCTCGACGCTTTCCGGCGCCCAGGTGACCTGCAGTTCCGCGCCGGTCGTGCGCATGTCGCCGTTCAGCGTCTGGTAGGCGAAGATCGGCGCGTTGAAGAAGTTCAGCTGCAGGTCCGTGTACTTGTACATGAAGGCGTCGAGTTCGAGGCTGACGGTGCCGCCTGCCAGCAGCGCCTTCATGCCGCCTTCCACGCCCTCGGCATTCTCGGGATTGAACGTGATGTCGTCATACGGATCGACGTTCAGCGTGCTGTCGATGGTGCCGTTGTCGAAGCCGCCCGACTTGTAGCCCTGCTTGTAGGCGACGAAGAAGGTCAACTCGCTGTTGGGCTGCCAGGTCAGCGTCGCTTCCGGGATGATGTCGTCGAACTTCTGCTTCACTGCGAGCAGCCGGTTCGGGATGAACAGCGACAGGAACGCGGGCGTCACATAGGGCTGGATAAAGTAGGAGTCCTTGGTCTCCCAGATGTAGCGGGCGCCGCCGGTGATCGTCCACTCGTCGGTGATCGCCCATTTCAGTTCGGCGTAGGGCGACACCGTCTCGCCGTCGGTCTCCGAGAACTTGTCATAGGCCGTATAGCGGCGGAACGGAACCGCGGCCGAATTCTCGGCGCCAGCGAAATGCACGCTCTGCTCGAAGTAGCGGTGCGTCTGCTGGTAGTAGAAGCCCAGAACCGCGTTGACCGGACCCTCGAACCTGGTCGCCATGCGGGCTTCGGCCGAGTAGTTGCTGAAGGTGTTGAATTCCTGGGCGAAGGTCGACGTGTCGGCGCCGCCGTCATTGTCGCCGACCCAGGCATTCTTCTGGCGGTGATAGTTCAGCACCAGCTTGATGTCGGCCCAGTCCAGGTTCCAGTCGGCGTCGCCGGTGACGATGAACGACTTGTAGAGCTCGCCGAGCTGGCCGTTGCCGAACCGGTTCAGGCCCGGGCTGTCGGGGTTCGGACCGCCACCGGTGACGGCGATGTCCGGCGGCTCGTTGTTGAAGCCATGGTGCCAGTCCTTGTTGCACTCGCCCTTGCCGGCGGCAACCGGCACCTGGTTGGGGGCGGCACCCGTGGCGCGGTGCGGCGACCCGTTCAGCGTCGGGCAGTCCACCAACTCGTAAAGGCCGGGCGCGTTGGTCAGCACGTCGGCATAGGACGCCTTGAGGCGCAGCGTCAGGTTGTCGGTGGGCGTCGCCTTCAGGGTCAGGCGGGTCTTCCACGATTCCTCGCCAGGCAGCTTCTTGTCGGTCGGCGCCGGGTTGAAATGCGGAGTCGCGGCAAAGCCGTTCGCGGCGTCTCGCGTCGTGTAGATCGTGTCGCCGGCGGTGTTGGTCATGTAGCCGCCCCACATCTTGGTGCCGGCGGCGGCGATGCGGAAGCCCCACTTGTCGTTGACCGGGACCGAGATCATCGCCTCGCCGTCGAGGGCGTCGGCACGGACCTCGTAGCCGGCGCGCGCCATCGCTTCGAACTCGGAGCCCGGATCATTGGTGGTGACGGACACCACGCCGGCGGTGGCGTTCTTGCCGAAGTACAGTGCTTGCGGGCCCTTCAGGATGGCCACCTGGCTGGTGTCGAACAGGCCCTCGTTGATCACGCGGCCCTGCGGGAAGTAGGCCCCGTCCAGGATCACCGAGACCGACTGTTCGATGCCCAGCGAACCGGCGCTCGATGACACGCCGCGGATACTGATGCTGGTGCCGGTGCCGCTGAGGATGCGAAGGATTTCGAGTGATGGCGTATGCGCCGCCACGTCGCTCAGGCTCTGCATCGAGAACTGTTGCAGCGTCTTCGCATCGACTGCGGTGATGGCCACGGGAATATCGCGAATCGACTCTTCCTCGCCGCGCGCTTCGACGCGGACTTCTTCGATCACCGCGTGCGCAGACAATGGCATGCCGGCGATCGCGAGGGCCGCTGCGCCCTGCAATGCATGTCGGGCGACGCGCCGCGACGCCATGCGGTTATTGAACCAAC
>JBKJNE010000182.1:0-7792 GCA_046596015.1 Alphaproteobacteria bacterium | reverse complement strand
CATTCGGACCCCAGCCGGAAGGTCATGATCGGCACGCCGTCGTCGCGGAGCGCGCCGCTCGACATGTTGGTGTTAAGGCCGGTGACTTCGTCGATGTAGTCCTCGTCCGGCGCGCGGTCGAGGAACTCGCGGGCCGCATCCACGAAGGTCGGGCAGTTGCGGCAATGGATGTGCAGGTCCAGTTCCGGGCAGGACCTGTCGCCGTCGATGCCGATGATCTGCCAGCAGGGCACCCTCATGGCCGGCCGCCGAGCAGATGCTCGAGGCTGACCTTGCTGGCCTCGTCATCGGGATCGAGGAACAGCGCCTTGCGCAGGTGCCGGATCGCGCCAGGCTTGTCGTCGCATGCCGCCAGGATCAACCCGGCGAGGGCATGGCCTTCGGCGCTCATGGGCTTTTCCTCGATCAACTGGCGCAGCGGCGTCATGGCTTCCACGAGCGCGCCGCTGTCGGCCAGCGTCTTCGCCTGCCGCAGCAGGTCAGCCGGATCGGCCTGATGCTTCGGCTCGCGCAGCTTGGGCACCGGCGGCGAGGCGGCCGGTCTCGCCGTGACGGAACGCACGGGGTCGCGGCACGGCTGTACCGGTACGCCGGCTCCCGCCGTCACGCAGAACGCGCGGCTCGGGCCCATCGCCCGGAAGTCCATGCCCATCAGCATGGCGGCCTCGGCGTGGCCGACGAACAGCGGCGCGCCGGGCGCCAGCGAGGCGCGGATCAGGCCGACGATGCGACGGCGCGCCGCCTCGTGCATGTACATCAGCGCGTTGCGGCAGAAGACGGCGTCATAGGACTTGCCCGATGGCAGGTGCAGCAGGTTCACCTGCGAGACGCTCACGCAGCCTCGGATCAGCTTGCCCATGCGCACGCCGCCGTCCGGCAGCGCGTCCGCACAGGGCTTCAGCATGTCGGCATGGTGGTTGCGCAGGCTGCGCGGCCCGTAGACGCCGGCCTGCGCCGTCCTGACCATGCCGCCGCTCAGGTCGACGGCTTCCACGGCGACGGCGTCGGGCGCCATCCCGGCGGCGAGCAGCGTCGCGGCGATGGACCAGGCTTCCTCGCCGCTAGCGCAGGGCGCGCTCAGGATCCGCACCGGATTGGCGGCGGTCCGCCGCAGCCAGCTTTTCCGCGCCAGCTCGATCAGGTGGTCGAACGGCGCCACGTCGCGGAAGAACCATGTCTCGTGCACCAGCGCCCGCTCGACCAGCGCCGTCTGCTCGGCCTTGTCCGCCGTCAGGCTGGCCAGCCACGTCGCGCAGTCCACGCCGCGCTGGCGCAGCCGGTGGTCGATGATCGACCCCAGCCAGCTTTCGGTCATCACTTGCGCGTCGAGCCCCGCGGCCTCGTGAAGCAGGGTGCGCACGGTCCCGAGCGCTTCGGCGCCGTGGGAGCCGGTCATGACGCGGCCTCGCGGAACAGCACCTCATGGAACGAGTCCCAGACCAGCGCCTGCGGGTCGATGACCCGGATCACCTTGCCGTCGGCGATCAGCGTGCCGGTGACGCCGGGCCGCTCCGGATTGGCGACCGACGGCTTCTGCACATCCGCCGGCCGGTACTCGACCGTGTCGGTGATGCCCTCGGCGCGCAGCGCCACGTTGCCGCGCTGCGTCTTGCCCTGCCAGCGGAACACGATCAGCCGCGTGGTCAGGTGCCATTCGCAATGCTGGCCGAAGAACATCTGGCGCAGGTCGATCACCGGCACCATGCGGCCGCGCCAGTTGAACTCGCCGCAGATTTCCGCTGGTGCGTGCGGGATCGGCCGGATGCGCGAGTTCGGCAGGACCGCGGTCAGGCCCGCCAGATCCAGCGCGAAATGCTCGGTTCCCAGTCGGAAAAGCAGCGCCAGCATGTGCCTACTCTGTCTTGAACCGCCCCAGTTCGGATTCCAGCGAAGCGACGGCGGCGTTGAGCTGGTCGGCCGACTGGTGGAAATCCTGCAGCGAATCCGCCGACCGCCGCGCGATATCGACGAGCTGCAGCATGGCCTCGTTGATCTGCTGCTCGCCCACGTTCTGCGACTGCATGCCGTCATGCAGCGCGGCGAGGCGCGGCGACAGGGTCTGGATCTGCTCCAGGATGGCGGCGAACTGCTCGCCCACCGCGCCCGCGTCGCCCACGCTCCGGCGCACCTCCTCGGTGAAACGGTCCATCTCCATCACGCCGCTCGACACCGCCGACTGCATCTCGCGCACCAGATTGTCGATGTCGAGGGTGGCGACGGCGGTCTGGTCGGCGAGGCGGCGGATTTCCCGGGCGACGACGGCGAAGCCGCGGCCCGCTTCGCCGGCCTTCTCGGCCTCGATGGCGGCGTTCAGCGACAGCAGGTTGGTCTGGTCGGCCACCTTGGTGATGGTGGTCACGACCGAGCCGATGTTGGTGGCGCGGTCGCTGATCACCGACAGCTTCTCGGAGATGGTCGAGGTCGCCTGTCCCAGGCCGCCCATGGCTCGCTCCATGCTGGCGAGCGACGACTGGCCGCGGCCGGCGAGGCTCGCCGTCGCCTCGGTGGCGTCGGTAATCTCGCCCATGGTCTTCGACAGCTCGACCGAGGTGGCGCCGATCTCGCGCACCGCGGCCGCGATCTGGCTCGACGATGCGCCCAGGTCGGTCACGTTGCCCTCCTGCTCGCGCGAGATGGCGGCGATGCCGGTCGCGGTCGAGACCAGCTGCACGCTGGCGAGCTTGATCCGCTGCACTAGGCTGGTCAGCGACGACACCATGGTGCCGACCGCGGTCAGCAGCCGGCCGGACTCGTCGTTGCCGCCCTGCGGTACGCTCACCGTCAGGTCGCCATGCGCCACCCGCTCGGCGGCGGCGGCGGCCACGCCCATGCGCCGCGCCAGATTGTTGATCAGGTTCGCGACGATCAGGATCAGCGCGATGGCCACGGGGATCGCGATCGTCATGGGCCTGATCAGGCCCTCGCGCGCCGGCGCCAGAAGTTCGGACTTCGGCACCAGCATGATCAGCCGCCAGCCATTGGTCGGAATGCGGGCCGAGGCGAAGTAGGTATCGTTGCCGCTGACGGGGTCGTCCTGGACCTCGAAGTAGCGCTCGTCGCCGGTATAGATCGCCTCGAGGATACTGGCCCTCGGCGTGTCCTCCAGCTTCTTGGTGCGCAACGCCGGGTCCGAGGTGTCCGCGATGATGCGGCCGCGCTCGCTGATCAGGATGAACTCGGAGCCCTCGTAGCGGCGCTGCTTCTTCAGCTCCGCCTCGATCCAGTCGAGCGACCGGTCGGCCGAGGTAACGCCCTGGAACCGGCCGTCGATGGTGATGGGGAACACATATTCCACCATCAGCTTGCCTTCGTACAGGTAGGGCTCGGTGATCATCGGCCGGATCGGGCTGGTGCCGCCGGGTGCCGGGTCGTGCCACAGCTTGCTCAGTCCGCCTTCCACCGCCACGCCCGTGGATTCGAGCTGGTTGTCGAAGCGGTTCTTCACGCCCCGGTAATAGAAGCTGGTGTCCAGTCCGCTCAGCGGCGACAGCTTGATCGCGCCACCCTCGCGGGCATCGCGGTACCAGTAGGCGGTCAGCCGTCCCTGTTCGTCCAGTGCCCGCTTCTCCAGGTCCGACGCCTGTGCCTTGAACGGGGCGTCCTGCCCGTCGGCGTTGGGTTCGTAAGCCAGCGCGCTGCCGACGAATTCGGGAAAGGCCTCGATCACCGCGCGATGGAACTCCAGGGATTCGCGGCGCTTGCCGTAAAGGCCGTTTTGCTGCGCCAGCGCCATCACCTGCGGCACGGCTCTGGCGACCCTGGCCGAGCCGTCATAGATCATCGCCACTTCGTGGACTTCCATGCGCACCAGGGCCTCGCCGCCGGTGCGGTAGGCCTCGAACAGGCGCCAGCCCAGGGCGCCGATCAGCACGGTGAGCAGCAGTGCCATGGGCAACAGCCCCATCAGCGCCAGCCTGCCCCTGATGCCCAGGCGGCCGAGCCACTTCCAGTGGAGTCCCTTACGCGTCTCAGGAGTTGCTTGCATGGCGCTGGCCGGACCTCGAGAGCTGTTTGGTGAGTGTGAGACGGTTGATGCCGCCTGTCCGCTGATAGTCGATGGAATCCATCATGGTGCGGACGAAGTGGACGCCCAGCCCGCCGATCTGGCGGTGCTCCAGGTCGGTCTCCAGGTCCGGCGGCGCCGCCGACAGGGGGTCGAACGCGTCGCCGTCGTCCTCGATGACGATGGTGACGCCGTCGTCCACCTGCATCCTCAGGGTGATATCCCGGCGCGCCCGTCCGGATAGCCGTAGCTGATGGTGTTCACGAGCAATTCGTCGAGGACGATGTCGATGTGCATGGCCACGTCCGGCGGCAGGTCGGCCTGCTCGGCGAACGCCTCGAGTTGCGGCGGCAGCCGGCCCAAATCCGCCATGTCGTTGGCCATGGTCGTCGAGAATTCCAGGCTCATGGGGCGGGCTCCGCCTCGCGCACCGACGCGGCGGCGGCCTCCCCCAGAAGCTGTTTCCTGATCCCGTCCATCATGTCCGATCGATCCGAGCTGAGTTCGTCCAGCAGCGCCCGGTCGACACTATCGCCGGTTTGGCTGGTTTCGGCCACCATCGTGAGCAGCAGATGCAGCGATTCCACGAGGTTGGCGCTGTCCAGACAGGCCGGCGGGAAGGACATCAGCCGGACCTGTTCGCGCTCCAACGGCGTCAGCGCCGCCTCCCTTGGTTTCGGATTGATGGCGGGCATCGCCCCGTCCTGTTTGCCGGATGTCCACGAAGTTTCTGCGTTGCGATAATTCAGCTTCACTCTGTACATAAGAATAGTCATGCAAGGCTCTTTATCCAAAGGAATTTATGTCCCACAAGGCCAGGTGTCATTACGTGCCGTCACGGCGGTGTTCCTCACGGCAAAAGCCATTTCTCTTTGCTGGAAAAAGCGGCTAACGTCTGCGGGCGACTGGCTGGCGGCGAGGGAGGCCGCCGGGCGGGGAGTCCAGCATCCGCTTTCGGCATCCAATGGCCTGAAGCAATCGATTCAGGGGCGGTCCATGTCGATTACTGTTTGCGAAGAGATCATCCTTCTCACCGTCAACGATGAGGGAAAGCTGCTCCGCTGGAGCGAGGAACTGGCCGTTCGTGCCGCCGTCGCCGGCGCCAGCCTGATCGATCTCGCGTTCCGTGGCCGCATCGACAACGACGTCAAGGAACTCTTCATCGTCAACAAGGAACCGACCGGCGAAGCCCATCTCGACATGGCGCTGAAATACCTTTCCGGTAAGGGCGACAGGATGCCGATCCAGACGGCGGTCTACGACGTCATGGAAGTGGCGCGCGAAGTCCACGCGACCGCGCTCCAGCGCCTCGTCGACAAGGGCATCCTGGCGAAGAAGGACGAGTCCTTCCTGTGGGTGCTGAAGAGCCGCCGCTACCCGCCGCTCAGCAGCGTCATCCAGCAGGAGGCCAAGCTGCGCATCCTGTCGGTGCTGATGAGCGACGAAATTCCCAGCTCCGAGGACGTGGCGCTGATCAGCCTGGCCTACGAAACCCGCATCCTGGAGCTGTTCATGTCGCCCGCCGAGATCGAGCGGCTGTCCAGCCGCATCCAGGAGGTGGGCAACCTCGAGTTGATCGCCCAGGCCGTGTCCGCCGTGATCTCCGACATCCGGACGGCCTCGCCGATCCTGTTCATGGCGCCGCTCTGAGCAAGCCAGCACGAACCAGCATCCAAGAGGATCATTATGGAAATCACCCACGAAACCATTGGCGATAAGCTGGTCGTCCGCCCGGAAGGCAGGATCGACAGCCTGACGTCCCCGGCCTTCGAGGCCGCGCTCCTGCCGCTCGTCGATCGATCCGGCCTGGTGGTGATCGACTGCACCAGGCTGACCTATGTGTCCTCGGCCGGCCTGCGCGTGTTCCTGAGCGCCGCCAAGGCCGCCAAGGCGAAGGGCGGCAAGATCGTGCTGTGCTCGCTGGCGCAGGGCGTGCAGGAAGTATTCACCGTCAGCGGCTTCTCGAAGATCATCGACATGCATCCGACGCTGGATGCGGCGCTCGCCTGATCCTGCCAAAAAGGCGCGCTACCCCACCTGGAATCTGGACTCGGCCATCGATTCGGTCGTAAACACCCTGTTCAATACAGACAGGGTGCCTATCAGGGCGCGCACTAGTGAAGGTTCAGGGGCATGAAGGCTAAGGAAACCGGCAATTTCAATGACCGGTTGAGCGAACAGGCCAAGGCGAAGCAGGCGCTGCTGGAGCGCGCGAAGGCCCGGAACCCGCTAAACGATCCGGGGTTCGCCGAGCGGCAGGCCGCCAGGAAGGTCACGGCCGAGGAGCGCGAGAAGCGCGATGCGGAAAAGCGCACCCAGCGCGCCGCCGACCGGGAACGCCGCGAAGCCGAGGCCAAGGCGCACGCCGCCGAACGGGAGGCGGCGCGTCTCGCCGACATCGCCCGTAAGGAACGCGAGCTGGTCGAGAAGGCCGCCCGCGAGGTTAGCATGGAGGTCGAGCGCAAGGCCAAGCGCGACGCCCGCTATGCCGCCCGCAAGGCGCGCAAGAGGTAGCGTCTATCCGCGGGTGATCGAGCCGCCAACCAGGCCATCGCCGAATAGATACGAAAAAGCGGCTCCCGGGGGCCGGGAGCCGCTTCTGAAGCACATCAGGTGGCTTGCGCCCTCCCTAGTGCTTGATTGCCTTCTTGATCGCGTCCTTGGTCTTGCCAACGGCCTTCTGCGCCTTGCCCTTGGCTTCCTGCGCTACGCCCTTGGCTTCCATCTTCGGCGAGTCGACAGCGCGGCCGGCGGCCTGGCGGGCCTTGCCGGCGGCTTCGTTGGCGGTGCCTTTGAGCTTGTCAGCGGTGCTACCCATGGAACATTCCTTTCACGCGGGGTGGTTGGGAGTCAGTTCTGGTTCAACGGCTCAGAGGCGGTTGAGTTCCTGACGACCGCTCCTTTAACCCGGCCCGCGCTGCCCAAGCGGTGCCCGCGACCACGCGCGGCATGCGTCTGCCCCAGCGACCGCCCGGTGCCCTCCTGCCGGGCGGCTTCATCGCTTTTCCGTGAATGCCCTTGCGCCGCCGCCGAAAACCGCAATCTCCTGGGAGAAGAGCGAGGGAGAGGGGTTTCATGTCGTCGAAGTTTCTGGCCGCCTGGCTGGCCGTCCTGTCGGCCGCAGTCGCGGTGCCGGCCGCCGCCATACCGTTCGGTACCTATCAGCAGAGCTGCAAGGACATCAAGCTGAAGGATCCGGACAGCGACTCGGCCCGGTTGCAGGCGAAATGCCGCGACGGACGCGGCGAGTGGCGCAAGACGTCGTTCGAGCTGGACCGGTGCTGGGGCAACCTCGCCAATATCGACGGCCAGCTGGTCTGTGTCGCCGACCAGCGCCACGGCGGTCCCGGCTTCCCCGATCAGGCCTCTGCCGGCCATGGATACCAGGAGGGCTATGAAGGCCAGGGCGATCCCAGGCAGCCGATATCCGCCGGCAAGCCGAAGGACGTGGCGGTCGATGTCTGCGTCGGCCGGGCCGTGCGCGAGGCCCACCGCGGCGGCGCGGGCCATGCGCGTCTCCTTCGTATCGAGGATATCGACCGCAAGGAGGCCGGGCGGATCAAGGTGAAGGGGATCATTCTGGCGAGCAGCCACCGCGAAAGCCGGACGTCCACCGACATGCCGTTCCGCTGCGATTCCCGCGAGGGGCAGGTACTGGAATTCAGGTGGCGGTGAGGCCCCGGAATGAAGCGCCCGGCCGCGGGTTCGGAGAGGGCTTGGGGGCTGATTTCCGAACTCGCGACCGGGCTGACGAGGCCAATGAGAGGGAATATCGCCGTCACCTGTGGC
>JBKJNE010000138.1:0-6473 GCA_046596015.1 Alphaproteobacteria bacterium | reverse complement strand
TGGGTTACGCCGGGCTCGGTGAGCACCGCCGCCTTGATCGTCTGCTCCTTGTTGGGGCTGAGCTCGAGCGTGGTCTCGAACATGGCGAAGCCGCCGCCCTTGATGCCGGCGCCCGCGACCGCGGGCTTGTACTTGATGAAGCTGAACGCCGCCCGGTTGCTGTCCGGGCGACGGGCGAGCTGGACCGGACCCGGCAGGTACCAGAACTGGTTCGGGTCGGCGTGGTCGCGGAAGACGGCGGTGCCGTTGACGTTGAGCGGCTTGTCGAGACTGAGCATGGCTTATCTCTCTCGCTTGAAGATGATCACGGCGCCTTGAGCTGCAGCACGGCAGTCTCGGACGCGGTCCAGTCGGTGCCCTGTTCCAGGCCGTTCGCAAACACAAAGGTGGAGCGTGTCTCGTAGCGGTCACGCGCCTCGTCGACATAGTCGAACTCGAAATAGCCGCGGGCGGCGGCGTCCTCGAACACGAAGCTGTCGTTGAACGACAGGCCGGCGGCGAAGTCCTCGTAGCGGATCTCCGCGGTGGTGCGCCTGAGGTTCCGGGCGGCGAAGTCGGCCGGCGGCCGCACCTCGACGATCCGCCTGCCCTTCATGTCGGGCCGCACGACGATGCGGCGCTCCATGGTCACGGACTCGGGGACCTCGATCATCCGCCCGTCCTTGAACAGGAAGATGACCTTGAAGAACACCTGCTTCAGCTCCGGGTCCTGCACGTCGACGACGAATTTCTGCGGCGTGCTGCCCTGGTTGAAGTTGAATGAGGCCTCCTCGAAGATATCGTTCGCCTTGTCCTCGTAGCGCAGGTCGACGAACACCTGGTCCACCTGGTTCCAGTCCACATTGGCGACCACGTCGAGGGTGCGCTTGCGCGGGAACGGGTCGCGGACGGTGATCTGCTCCTCGTCGGTGGTCTTCCAGCCGGTGTCCACGTCGCGGTTGTCGGCGGCGCGGTAGACCAGCCGGTACGAGAAGTCGCGCTTGCGCGTGTCCAGGATGAACATGCGCCAGGTGGCGTCCTGCTTTTCCTTGGTGAGCTGGAAGATGTCCTTCTCGTCGAGGCCGCTGACCTCGTCCTGGTAGCGGACATGCGCCTCGACCATGGGATAGGTGTCGAACGGGAAGTTCACCGCCACGATCGGCACGGTGGACACGGCGTAGAGTTCCCGTGGGTCGATCTCCAGGTTCTCCACCTCGGTCTCGAACGGCGCCGAGCTGACCTTGCGCGGGCGCTCGGTGGTGTCGACGCCGGTGAAGTTCACCTCGTACTGCATCTGCACCGGCCGGCGCATCGCGTCGTTCTCGATGACGCTCATCCACTCGAAGGCGCCGGTGGGCGCGCCCTTCGACAACAGGAAATTCTTCGGCTCGGTGCCATAGCGCGCCTGCACGTTGATGGAGCCGATGGCGTCCATGTCGAAGTCGGCGCGGCTGACCACGTTCAGCCTGCGCTTCTCGAACCACGGATCGTCCAGGTCCACGTCGGTGATGAACCGGCTGCGCGGCAGCGGCGTGTCGCGCAGCAGCCGGAACATGCCGGCCAGATGCCCCTGCGGATGGATCGACCGCTGCACGGTGACCCGCTCGGAGAAGTTGACGTTGAGCGACTTGCGGTCGGTGCGCTGGTAGGTGTTCTTCGAATAGGAGAAGAAGGTCGACGAGGCCATCATGCCGGCCGGACCCATGCCGATGGCGCCGGCCACGCCCGAGGCGATGCGCAGCGCCTTTTCCCAGTCTTCCTCCTTGCCCGGTTCGATCGGCGGCAGCGTCGGCTGGAAGAACGCCTCGGTGATCATGGCGCGGACCTGGTTGAGCGCCGCGTCGCGCCGGGCCGTGATGGACTTGTTCTCGTCGTCCTCGGTAACGAAGGTGTCGGCCTCGAGCACGATGGCCCGGCTCTCCACCAGCTTGTCGACCGAGTTGGAGATCTCGACGGACGAGAACAGGAAACCGCCCGAATAGGTCTCGTCCATGTGGTTCTGCACCCGGTTCCAGTCGATGCTGAGACGCACCGAATAGGCCGGGCGCAGGCCCAGATAGTTGAGCGAATAGACCACCGCGATGGGCAGTATCTCGCCGTTCAGCGACTTCTCGATGACCGTGACACCAGCCGCGTCGAGCCGCACCGAGAACGCCGCCTGGTTGTTGCCATAGAGCGACGGCGTGGCGCTGTGATCCATCTTCAGCACGAATTGCGGGCCCTCGATGGCGGGCGGCGGCGTCGCCGAGGACGACGCCTTGGTGCCGGCTGTCCCGTCATCCGACTGCTTGCCCAGCATCAGCAGCTTGACGTTGCCGCTGACGGTGGTGACGGGCGCGATGCGCGGCATGTCGCGCAGCCGCTCCTCGTTCTGGATCGTCCGCCTGATTTCGTCGAGCTGCTGCTCGCTGGCGCCGATGTTGACGTCGAAGTTCAGGAAGCCGCCGGTTCCCGCACGGCCGCGGAAGCGGATGAGCGAGAACTGCGGCACCTCGGCGTTGCCCGCGGCCGGGTCCTTCAACGTGGTCATGTGCGGCGCCAGCGGCAGGTAGTAGTACTGCAGCGGGTCGGCGTGGTCGGGGAACACGGTGATGCCGTCGATTTCCCGCTGCTTGCTGTCGAGCAGAAGCATGGTTGGTCTCCTCGGTCAGGCGTTGATCAGGTCGGCACTTCCAAGATGACGGTCTCGCCCTGTCCGGGCTGGTCCGTGACCTCCTTGCGCGAGCCGTCGGCCATGAAGAACCGGGCGCTCCACTTGTAGTCGCGGGCCGCCTTGTTCTTCAGGTCCACGGTCCAGTTCTTCGCCGCCTCGCCCTGCTTGAAGATCAGGTCCTTGCGCTCGTCGACCTGGTTGGTGTCGTCGACATAGCGCAGGCTGACATTGACCAGCTTGACCGCGGCGAAGTCGATCAGGTCGGGGACGATCATCACCTCCAGGCGGTCGGCGACCACGTCGCCCACCTGGATGGTCGAGCGGGTGGCGACGGTCTCCGGGATGTCCCGCGTGGTGCCGTCCATGAACGAGATGGTGCCGGAATATTTCAGCTCGCCGGCATTCTCGTCGATCACCGGGAACGTCCAGTCGAAGAACGGCGTGGCCTTGGACAGCGCCATGGACTTGGTCTGGGTGTAGTTGTTGTTGGCGGCGTCCCGATAGACCAGGTCCACCATGATCGACTGGATCTTGGCGTTGAGGTCGCCGACGGCACGCAGGCCCACGGTCTTCATCGCCGAGAACGGGTCGTTGATGTAGATCTGCGGCGCGTCCTGCTCCTTGCCCTTTATCTCGAATTCGCGACCGTCGACCATGAAGTACTTGACGCTGTAACTGATGGGCTTGGTGCGCGGCTTGAAGATCACCTCGCGAATCTGGAAGGTGTTCTTCTCGGGCGTCATGGTGAACTGGCGCTCGATCGGCGTGATGCCCTGGTCCTCGTAGCGGACCACGAGCTGGGCCTGCTTCACCTGGGTGAAGTTGATGTCGCCGGGCGCGATGTCGACCACCAGCACGCCCAGGTCGTCCACGTTGATGGTGAGCTGGGTATCGTCGGTTTCGATCTCCTCGGAGGTGAAGACCCGGCTGTCGCCCTCGTAGTTCACCTGGTAGACGAACTTGTACTTGCGGACGTTGTCCTCGACGAAAGTGCGGAACTTGCCCACCTCGTCAGGCTTGGCGAAAGTATATTCCTCGATCTTGTGGTCGCGACCGTGCAGGTAGGACAGCTTGGCCTCGACGTTGAAGATCGGCAAATTGTCGAAGTCGGCGTTCACCCGCACCGACACCTCCAGCGTCTGGAAGAACGGATCGTTGAGGTCGACCTCGAGGGCATAGTCGTTCCAGTTGAACACCTTGCCGTCCGGGCCCTTCATCGTGGTGATATTGGGCAGCAGGCCCTGCGGCACGATGTTCCACTCGATCACCTGGCTTTCCTTGAACGAGATGTTCACGTCGGCGATCTGGGTCTTGGACACCGTGCGCTTGATGTCCTCGATGTCCTGGTCCTCGCGCAGGCTCTTGGTGTCGGGATCGGTCTTCTCGATCTCCTTGAGCATGTTGCGCTCGACGGCGTCCTCGAGCTGGCGAGTGACGGCGGACCGGATGTCCGCTTCCATCTTGCGCTGGGCCTCGGCGGACATGGCCGGGTTGCCGACGAAGTTGAACTCGGTGCCCATCACCTCGTTCTTGCGCATGGTTTCGCGGATGTTCTCCTCGTAGCTGTCCTCGCTCCAGAAATTGTCCTCGGTGTTGATGGTCTGGACGAAGGAGTAGAACTGGCTGGCATGCCACCAGCCGCGGGCGGTGACCGGCGGCAGCTTGGCCCAGATCTTCAGGTCGTAGACCACCGAGACGAAACCGCCCTGGCCCTGCAGCGCCGCCTCGAATACGGTGGCGCCGGGCTTGGTCAGCTCGACCCAGAAGGTGGCGACGTTGTTGCCGTAGAGCGACGGCTTGCCGGCGCCGCGCACCTTCTCGACCAGGGTGCTGCCCTCGCCGATGTTCAGGTTGGCGGTGCCGCCCGTATAGGTCAGCGGGCCGACGACGACCGCCGGCGGCTGCTGGCCACGCGGCTGGTAGATGGCGTTGACCTGGTTCTGCAGCGCCTGCTTCACCGGATCAAGCTTCTCCGGCGCGACGACGAACTCGGTGTCGAAGGCGCAGACGCCGCCGAACAGGTCGTTCCCCTCCTTGCGCAGCTCGCGGTACTTGATGAACTTGAACACCGGCTTGCCGTCCTCGAGACGGAACCGCGGTGTCTGCGGCACCAGGTAGAACGTGAAATCGCTCTTGTCGTCGCCGTAGACGGTGACGTCGTTGATCTGCTGAACCTTGTCGATCTGAAGCATCTTACCCTCCTCTAGAAATCCTCGCGGCCCCGCCTAGCGGGCCGACGTCCAGTCCGCGGCGTCCAGCTGGGCGCCCAATTTCTCGGTTTGCATGACGGTCTCGCGGCTGGCCGATGTCTCGGCATGGCCCGAGGCCGAACGCCACGAGCCGTCAGGTCCGCCTCCCTCGGCCGCCTCGCTGGTCGCCACATGCTCGGCCGAGGCCGAGGTGACGGGGGTCTGGCGGGTGATGTCGTAGCGAAGCACCACCTGGTGCCGCTTGCCGTCGAGGGCTTCCTTGACGGTCTTGAGCTGCTTTTCATCGAGCATCACGTTGAAGGCGGGGTGGTAGGGCGGCATGCCCGACGACTTGCCTTGCTGCAAAACGGCGTACCCGTCGGCGCCGTCGTCCATCAGCAGCGAGACGCCGTCGATGGTCTCGGGCACCGGCATGAAGTTCAGGCTGGCCGGGTCCTTGCCCAGCTTGCCGGCCAGCTCCCGCTTCGCCGCGTCGACGTCGGCGGCGCTGAGGCTCCACGTCCCGGTGATCTGCAGGAACGATACCGGCCCGGCGGCCAGCAGGTTGAACTGTGGCCGGCCGTTGCCATCCATGGCGATGCCGGGAGACTTGGGCGCGTAGTACCAGACGCCCGAGCCTTCGTCGGGAATCACCACCGCGTTCTTCAGTTCCATGACGGTCATCGCGCGTCCTCCATGACGGTGGATGCGGCGCCCGCCCGCTGGCTGCTGCGCAGCGCGAGCGGGCCGAGCGCCGGATCGATGCGGTCGGACCAGGGCTCCGGCGCGTCGCCGGCGGGCCGGAACCAGCGCCAGCGGAAGCCGTCGAGCAGCGGGTTGGTCACCAGCCAGCGCCAGTCGCGCGACGGCGCGGCCGGCGTCAGCCGCACCAGGCCGATGGCGTCGGCCACATCGAGACGGTCCTCGGGCGCGCATTCGATGGCGGCCAGGCCGGCGCCGTCGTCGAACTCGCAGGCGATGTCGATCCTGGCCGGGCCGGCGGTCGGGAAACTGGACAGGTCGAGCCAGCAATCCTCCAGCGGCCGCGTGTCCAAGGTCAGGGTGCGGTTGCCGTCCGGTGTCGTCGCCGTCACGTCGAGCGCGCCGCCGGCGATCTCGCGCGGTACGGCGAAGGCGAGCGCGCCGGTCGCGCTGGTGAGGTCGGCCTCCGCAGACCAAGGCTTGCCACCCTGACTGCCCCTGCAGCGAATATGCAGGTTCACGGCATCGAGCAGCGCTGGTGTCGCGTCGACCCGCAGGAACCGCACCGGGAAGCTGTCGGGCGCGATGGTGAGATGCGCGCCCTCGTGACGCAGCGATGGGCCGGTCAGCCGCTGCGCGCCGGCGAGGCTGGCGACGAAGGCGACCGCCTGATAGTCGAACGCCACCGGCTCGGCGGGCGACAGGCGGACAGTCACCGTCTTCGACGTCTCGCCTTCGCGGAACAGGGCCGACGCGGTCACCGTCTGCGGCCGGTCCGGCGGGAACGGCGGCACGCGGATCTCGGCGCCCAGCATCAGCACCCCGACACGCTTCGGCGGCAGGTTCGGGAACACGCTGAGGACATGCAGGCCGGTGGCGAACGGCACCACCGGCGCTTCTCGCGGCAGGCGACCGTCAACGGCTTCAAGCTGACGCGAGAAGCCGTTGAC
>JBKJNE010000506.1:0-3734 GCA_046596015.1 Alphaproteobacteria bacterium | reverse complement strand
CGCAGGACGTTGCTGCCGGGGACGCGGATTTCGACCTCGCCGCCGGCGAACCGGCGCCCCAGGTCTCCGGAGAGGACGACACGGGCCATTAGCTACTTGGCCAAGTCAGCCGTTGGCCTTGGCCTTCCCGGCCGCCTCCAGCGCCGCCAGAACCTTGGGCGGCGAGAACGGCAGGTCGGTCATGCGCACGCCCGTGGCGTCGTAGATGGCGTTGGCGATGGCCGCCAGCGGCGGCACGATGGGCGCCTCGCCAACACCGCGCACGCCGAACGGGTGGTTCGGGTTCGGCACCTCGATGATCACCGCGTCGATCATCGGCAGGTCGGACGCCACCGGCATGCGGTAGTCGAGGAAGCCGGCGTTCTCCAGCCGCCCCTGGGCGTCGTGGATGTATTCCTCGTTCAGCGCCCAGCCGATCCCCTGCGCCGCACCGCCCTGCATCTGGCCCTCCACATAGGACGGATGCACCGCCTTGCCGGCGTCCTGGAACGTGGTGTAGCGCAGGATGGTGATCTTGCCGGTCTCGCGGTCCACTTCCACGTCGCACAGATGCGTGGTCAGCGACGGTCCGGCGCCCGAGGCGTTGATCGATGCGTGGCCCATGATCTGGCCGCCGGTCTTGGCCGCCTTCTGGGCGATCTGCGAGATGGTCAGCGAGCGGTTGCCGTTCAGCTCCTGCGCGGCGCCGTCGCGCCAGCCGACGCTGTCGACGTCGATGTCCCACATCTTGGCGGCGCGTTCGCGCATCTGGCGGACGGCGTCCTCGGTGGCCTGGACCACGGCGATGCCGGTGGCGAAGGTGACGCGGCTGCCGCCGGTGACGTCGTTGAACGCGATGGCGGTGGTGTCGACGATCGACGGTCGGACTTTTTCTGCAGCGATTCCAAGGACTTCAGCGCACATCATGGCAAGCGAGGTGCGCGTTCCGCCGATGTCGGGGCAGCCCTCGACCAGCGAGATGGTGCCGTCGCGGTTGACGACGACCGTGGCCGCCGACTGGCCGCCGATGTTGATCCAGAAGCCGCTCGCCACGCCCCGGCCTTGATTCGGCCCCAGGTTCGCCTTGTAATGCGGGTGGTTTTTCGCCGAAGACAGGCATTCGATGCCGCCGATCGGGCCGTGCGTCGGGCCGTAGGGCGACTTGGAGCCCTCGACTGCCGAGTTCTTCGCGCGGAAGTCGATGGGGTCCATCTTGAGCTCGCGGGCCAGCTCGTCGAGCACGGTCTCGAACGCGAACGCGCCGTTGGGCGCGCCGGGGGCGCGGTAGGCGTGGATCTTCGGAATGTTGACGACCACGTCATAGCCGGTGATCGACAGGTTCGGGATGTCGTAGGGCGCCGAGCAGAACATCACCGCCGCGCCGACCGGCGAGCCGGGGAACGCGCCGGCCTGGAACTTGATGACGACTTCGGCCGTGGTGATGGTGCCGTCCTTCATGGCACCGATTTTGGCGGTCATGGAACTGCCCGAATGCGGGCCGGTGGCGCGCAGCACCTCGCCGCGCGACATGGTCATCTTCACCGGCCGGCCCGACGCCTTTGACAGCATCAGCGCCAGCGGCTCCAGATAGACCGTGGTCTTGCCGCCGAAGCCGCCGCCGATCTCGGCCGGGATCACCTTCAGCGACGAGGCCTCCATGCCGAGCATGTTGATGCACAGGTCGCGGATCAGGAACTGGCCCTGGCTGGAGCACCAGACCATGGCCTGGCCGTCCTCGGCGTAGTTGGCGACGACGCCCTGCGGCTCGATGTAGCCCTGGTGCACCGCCTTGGTGGTGTAGCTGCGCTCGATGACGATGTCGGCCTCGGCGAAACCCTTGGCGATGTCGCCCTTGCCGACGAAGATGCGCTTGGCGATGTTGGACGGCGTCGTGGGCTTGGGCTCGACGCCCTCGGTGAACAGGTCGTCATGCAGCAGCGGCGCATCGTCCTGCATGGCCTGGTCCACGTCGATGACGTGCGGCAGCACTTCGTATTCGACCTCGATCAGGCCGAGCGCCTGCTGGGCGATGGCGTCTGAGATGGCGGCGACGGCGGCGACCGGATGGCCGTCATAGAACACCTTGTCGCGGGCCAGCAGGTTCTTCGCCAGGTGCTGGGCGTTGATCGCCGACTCGCCGGCCTGGGTGATGCCGGCTTCCGGCAGCACGAGATCGGCGCCGGTGATCACCGCCTTCACGCCAGGGAGCGCGAGCGCCTTCGCCGTATTGATCGAGAGGACCTTTGCATGGGCGTGCGGGCTGCGCAGGACGCGGCCCCACAGCATGCCGGGCAGCGTGAAGTCCGAGGCGTAGTTGGCGCGGCCGGTCACCTTGTCGGCGCCGTCGTGGCGGATGGGACGGGTACCGACGACGCGCAGGTTCTTCTGTTCGTAGGTCATGCGGGTTGCCCTTTCATCTCGGCGGCCGCGTGCTGAACGGCGCGCACGATCTTGTCATAGCCGGTGCAGCGGCACAAATTGCCGGCCAGCCAGTAGCGGATCTCGGTTTCGGACGGGTCGGGATTGCGGTCGAGCAACGCCTTGGCGGCGACGATGAAGCCCGGGGTGCAGAAGCCGCACTGGAGCGCCGCGTCCTCGAGGAAGGCCTGCTGCACCGGATGCAGCCGGTCCGGCGCGCCAATGCCCTCGATGGTGGTGACCTGCTTGCCGGTCGCCTCGACCGCCAGCATCAGGCAGCCGCAGACCACGCGGCCGTCGACGATGATCGAGCAGGCGCCGCAGTCGCCGGTGCCGCAGCCTTCCTTGGTGCCGGTGAGACCCAGCGTGTTGCGCAGCACGTCGAGGATGGTCTCGGGCGCGTCGCAGAGGAACTCGACCGGATCGCCGTTGACCGTGGTGGATACATGAGACTTGGCCATCAGCGCGCTCCCTTCGCCCGTTCATAGGCGATCAGCGCCGCCCGCTTCGCCAGCACCCCGACCACCTTCCTGCGGTAGTCGATGGTGCCGCGCTTGTCGTCGATCGGCCTGGCGGCGGCGCCCGCCGCCTCGGCCAGCTTAGCCAGCGTGGCCTCGTCGAGCGTCGTGCCGACGAGGATGCCTGGCGCCGCGTCCAGCAGCAGCGCCGTCGGCGCCACCGCGCCGATGGCGACGCGCGCATCGGCGACGGTGCCGTCTTCATTGAGCGTCAGGCTGACGCCGGCGCCGGCCACGGCGATGTCCATCTCGGTGCGCGGGATCAGCCGCAGATAGGCGTCGGCCGAGCGCGCCGGGCGCTTCGGCAGCAGGAACGACACGACGATCTCGCCCGTGGCCAGCGACGTCCTGCCCGGGCCGGTGGCGATCTGCTCGACCGGGATCGTCCGCCTGCCGTTCGGGCCGACGATCTCGGCCACGGCGCGCGCCGCGATCAGCGCCGGCGTGGTGTCGGCGGCGGGCGAGGCGTTGCACACGTTGCCGCCCAGGCTGGCGCGGCCCTGCACCTGGGTGGAGCCGATCAGGCCGGCGGCCTCGGCGACGCCGGGCCAGGCCTTGACCAGCGCCGCGTGTTCGGTGATGCCGGCGCCGCAGACCGCCGCGCCGACGCGGAAGCCGTCGGCGGCTTCCGTGATGGCGCACAGGGCGGCGATGTTCTTAACGTCGATGACGGCGGCGGGCGAGGCGGTGCCCGAGCGGAGCTGCACCAGCAGGTCGGTGCCGCCCGCGAGAACGCGGGCGCCGCCGATCGATGCCAATGCCGCCACGGCCTCGTCAAGGGAAGAGTTCATGCAGTATCAGTCACCCGCCTCCCTTGAC
>JBKJNE010000484.1:0-3326 GCA_046596015.1 Alphaproteobacteria bacterium | reverse complement strand
CAATCGCGATCATGTGGACATCATCATCGCGTTGGGCATGGCGAAGGAAGGCTTCGACTGGATCTGGTGCGAGCACGCGCTGACGGTCGGCTACCGGTCGAGCCTCACCGAGATCGTGCAGATCATCGGGCGCGCCACCCGAGATGCGCCGGGCAAGACACATGCCCGTTTCACCAACCTGATCGCCGAGCCGGATGCCTCCGAAGAGGCTGTCACCGAGGCCGTCAACGACACGCTGAAGGCTATCGCGGCCAGCCTTCTCATGGAGCAGGTGCTTGCGCCGCGCTTCGAATTCAAACCGAAGAACCCGCAGAGCGGGGCGGTTGAAGGCTTCGACTATGGCGAGGGCGGCTACGATCCGAACAAATGCAATGTGGGCTTCAACGAGAATACCGGCCTGTTCCAGATCGAGATTAAGGGACTCGTCGAACCCAAGAGCGAAGAAGCACAGCGAATCTGCCGTCAGGACCTCAACGAAGTCATCGCCGCGTTCGTGCAGGACAAGACCGCCATCACGCGCGGTTTGTTCGATGGGGAGCACGCTGGTGGAGAGACATTGGCCGAAGAACTGACCCAGCTTCGAATGGGCAAGATCATCAAGGACAAATATCCCGGTCTGGAAGACGAGGACGTGGAGGCGGTGCGCCAGCATGCTGTCGCTGCCTTGAACCTTACGCAGAAAGCCAAGGAAGCCGTTCTTGGCGGAACCTCAGACGGTGAAGAGAGGCCTAATACCGCGTTGATCGAGGGAGTCCGCAAGTTCGCCATGGACGTGCGCGACCTGGATATCGACCTCATCGACCGTATCAATCCGTTTGGTGAAGCCTATGCCATCCTCTCGAAGGCAATGACCGAGGAGAGTTTGAAACAGGTCGCGGCGGTCATCGCGGGCAAGCGCATCAGTCTCACGCCCGAAGAGGCGCGCGATCTCGCGCGGCGGGCGTTGAAATTCAAGCAGGATCGTGGCCGCCTTCCGTCCATCACGTCGACCGATGCGTGGGAAAAGCGCATGGCCGAGGGCGTGGCGTTCCTTGCCCGCATGAAGGCGGAGGCGGACCGTGGCCAGGTCTAGCTTCACCGACGAGGACGATGCGCTCCTTGCGGAACTTGGCGTTGACGTCGACGTACAGAAGCCATCCTCGCGAACGCCACGCGAGGAGCGGATCATCGCCGGTTTCGAGGACATTCAGCGGTTCGTGGAGCAGCATGGCCGCGCTCCGCAACATGGCGAAGAACGGGACATCTTCGAGCGGCTCTATGCGGTTCGCCTTGACCGTCTCCGCGAGCAGGCTGATTGCCGCTTCCTGCTTATGCCGTTCGATCACCAGGGCCTCTTGAGCGAGGGCGAACTCGTTTCCGGCGATGGCTTCGGCGAGGCAGATGACGACGAGTTGCTGGCCCAGCTCGGCGTGGATGCCGCCGCGCCAGCGGAGATCACCGAACTCCGGCATGTCAGGTCGGCGGCGGACAAGCGTGCGGCGGAGGAGATCGCCAATCGCGAGAAATGCGAGGACTTCGAAAAGTTCAAGCCGTTGTTCGATCAGGTGAAGAAGGACCTCGATCTCGGCCAGCGAACAACCCGGATGTTCGTCAAGGACGCCGGTTTCCTGAAGGCGGACATCGTCAAGGGGGAGTTCTTCGTCGTCGGTGGGCAGGTCGCCTATGTAGCCGATGTCGGTGAAACGATCCGGGCGCCCAATGGTGAACTCGATGCGCGCCTTCGCGTCATCTACGCGAACGGAACCGAGAGCAACCTTCTTCGCCGCTCGCTTCAGCGCGCACTCTACAAGGACGCATCCGGCCGGCGTATTACCGAGCCGACGGCTGGTCCGCTCTTCGCTGCGCACAACGAGGATGGCGACGAGGCAAGCGGTATGATCTATGTCCTGCGGAGCAAGTCGGATCATCCGGCCGTCGCTGCTCATCATGACGTGTTGCACAAGATCGGCGTAACCGGAGGCGATGTCGCGCGCCGCGTTGCGAATGCCCGCCTTGATCCGACCTTCCTGATGGCGGATGTGGAGATCGTCGCGACCTATGAACTCTACAACATCAACCGGACTCGGCTGGAGAATCTCATCCACCGTGTTTTTGGCGCCGCGCGTCTCGACATTCAGATAATCGACCGCTTCGGCCAGCCGGTTATCCCGAAAGAATGGTTCCTCGTGCCGCTTTTCGTCGTGGATGAGGCCGTTGAGCGTATCAAGGACGGCACAATCACGAGCTATTCCTATGACCCGAAAACGGCTGCGCTTGTCCCGACGTCCGAGGCATGAAACCGGATAGCCCCTGTCAGCGCGGCTCGCTACCTAGCCCCACACGTCCGTCCCGTCCCGCTCCGCCTTGAGCAGGCTGGGGAGGTCGTGGCTGAGGACCTTTTCCACGTGCAGCTGCATCATGTGCCGGTCCGGTGCGTCGAATCTTGCGATCTCGGCGGCGAGGCGCTCGGGGGACGGCGGTCCCCCCATGCGCTGGGTCAGGAAAATTTCCGTAAAGCGGCTCAGCAGCTCCGGGCTCTGCATGATCTCCACCTGGCCCCTGAGCGTGACTTGGCGGCCGATATTTTCCGGGTCCCAGATGCAAAAGCATGCCGCGGGGTTGCGCCGCCACGCATGGTATTTGGCCCGGTTGGTGGTGGAGGTGATGGTGATGACGCCGTCGACCAGCACGTAAACCACCACCGCGGACACCGGCTTGTTGTCCCTGGTGACCCAGGAGACGACGGCATGGGTTGCCTTGCCGAGCACCTCGGCGACCTCGGCGTCCTCGAGGACGAACGGGGCGATCTCGCGCCTGGCGAACCAGGCGGGTCGCGTGGATTTTTCACTCAAGCTCGATTCTCCCGGCTGCGGCACGATGACGCCCGAGGCTATCGCACGGCATATCAATAATCATCGATTAATTTATTCCGGCGTATTGCTTCCGCGCTGTCGTCGGCGGGACCGGCCCTCTAGAATGAGCGCCACGGGAACACCAATGGGAGCAACCGCATGAAAGTCGATCCAACCAGGACCTGGGCGGCGGTCGAGGCCGCCTATGAAGCCGAGACCAATCCGCGTCACAAGAAACTGCTCAAGGAAGTGCGCGACCACATGAAGACCGAGGTCTGCGGCGAGATCGAGCCGCTGATGGCCACGCTGACCGCCGAGCCCCAGTACCATATCTGGGGCCAGGGACCGGACCGGGGGCCGAAGGGCCGCCAGGCCGTGCGGGCGTTCTACGAGATGCTGATCGCGTCGGGCGGCACCCTGTTCGAATTCAACGTCGAGAAGATCATCGTCAACGACAACGCGGTGGTGACCGAAGGCCGGCTGCGCAACACCCAT
>JBKJNE010000200.1:0-4013 GCA_046596015.1 Alphaproteobacteria bacterium | reverse complement strand
GATCGCCTATCCCAACACCAAGCTGATGTGCTCGGTGAACGTCGATGGCTCGGCCGCCGCGGTCATCGCCTCGGCGAAAAAGGCGCGTGAGCTGGGTATGGGCCGAGCGGTGCGGGTGCGCGCCTCGGCGCTGACCAGCGACCGGTTCACCCGGCGCGACCTGACCCTGCCCGACTTCAACACCTGCACCCGCGATGCCGCGAAGATCGCCTACGAGAAGGCCGGCATCGGCCCGCAGGACATCAGCCTGGTGGAACTGCACGACTGCTTCGCCACTGCCGAAATCGTCCACTACGAGAACCTCGGGCTGTGCGGCGAGGGCGAGGCCGGCGCGTTCATCGACTCGGGCGCCACCTGGCTGGGCGGCAAGGTGCCGGTCAACGTCTCAGGCGGCCTGTTGTCGAAGGGCCATCCGCTGGGCGCCACCGGCATCGCCAACATCTACGAGGTGGCGACCCACCTGCGCGGCGAGGCCGGCGCCCGCCAGGTCGAGGGCGCGCGGCTAGGCCTCACCCACGTGCTGGGCCTGGGTCAAGCGTGCGCGGTGCACGTGCTGGAGAAGGGGTAGACCACTCGGCCGACGTCCGGGCCGCTTCCGCGACCTTGTCCCGCTCGGCGCGCCGTGCGTTGCGGCGGGCGATCGCGTCGCGCATCTTGCGGTGACGCCCCTCGGTGATCGGATAGCGCCAGGCGACCCAGGCGGTCAGGAGCATGAAGATCGGCGGACCCAGCGCGAACACGCTCTTCACGCCCCACAGGCTGCCGTCGCTGTGGACCGCACCCGGCCGGTCGTCATAGCCCAGCAGGACGATGGCGTAGAGCGCCAGCGCCGGGCCGAACGACATGGCCAGCTTGGACACGGTCGCCCAGACGGCGAAGAACAGCGCGGCCCGGTTCTGGCTGGTCTTCAGGGTGTCCAGGTCGATCACGTCGGCCTTCATGGAGTTGGACAGCACCGCCGACGAGCCGCCGCCGAACCCGGTCACCATGGCGATCGGCAGCATCCACCAGAAATCGCCCGGCCCCAGCAGCAGGTAGAGCCAGCTGAAGCTGGGATAGACCATCAGGCAGGCGATCCATGCCCTGTGCTTGCCGATCTTCTTCGACAGCCACACCCAGAACGGAATGCCGGCGAGCCCGGCCAGATAGAATGTGAGCAGGAACAGGATGGCCTTGTCCTCCGCGCCGATCACGTCGGCCAGGTAGAACACCACCATGGCCGTCGCCACCGCCGTACCCACCGAGTTGACGAAGAAGGCGAAGATCAGTCGCTTGAACGGTCCGTTGCGCCACATCGCGACCAGGCCGCGCCGGAAGCTGATGAGCGGCGGTTTATACTCCGTGTTCTCCGGCACGTTGGCGACAGTGAGGCCGACGGTGAGCGGCACCAGCACCAGCGTCATGATGCCGATCATGGTCAGCACCTCGCGGGTGCCGCCATAGCTGAAGATGAACAGCGCGCCCACCGGGATGATCTTGCTGATGACGTTGGCGCCCATGCCCAGCCACACCCGCCAGCCGACCAGCACCGAGCGTTCATTGTAGTCGGTGGTCAGCTCGGCCGCCCAGGCGTAGTAGGGGATCATCAGCATGCTCCAGCCGGTCCACAGCACGAGCATCCAGGACAGGAAATAGAGCGGCGTCACCGGCGGATCGGGGAAGAACAGGTGATAGATCGCGGCGACCATCAGTGGGACCGAGGCCACCATCCACACGCGCCGGCGTCCCCAGCGCGTCCGGGTGATGTCGCTGAGGTGGCCGATCAGCAGGTCCGAAACCGCGTCGAACAGCCGCGCCGCCAGCCAGATGGTGCCGACGACGGCGGCGCCCAGCGCCATGTCCTTGGTGTAGTATTTGAGCAGGTAAGCCGTAATGACGACGCTCGCCACCTGCAGCGGCATCTCGGACAGTCCATAGAAGAAAATCGTCCGCTTCGACAGCGGACGGTGCCCGTTTTCCTCGACCATGATATCTCCCCAATATCGGCTGGTCCCGGCTCCCGTTAAGCAAACGTCCGTCTCTTCGTAATGTCCAGTGGAGTTTCCGGCGCGGGCGCATAAAAACCGCCACGCTGGACGGGACGCGCTGCCGTGCTATGAATCGGTCGATGCGGATACGGATGCTGGTCATGACCCTGGGTCTGGTGGCGCTCGCGGCCTGCGGCGAGCCGCTGGGCAAGAAGCCCATGCTGGCGGGCTGCGAAGCCTCGGCGGCCGCCATGCGTCCCGAGCTGGACAGCGCGGCGCTCGACTACCGCGCGGTGGTCGGCCGCGAGGCGATCCTGCGGTTCCACGTGCCGGGCGCGGGCGCCGAGCCCACGGTCGTCAACGTCAAATGCAAGGTCACCATGGGCGGCACCCTGAAGCGCATCAAGATCGACGGCACCGGCGCGCACGGCGATGAGCTGGATGCCGCCAAGGCGGCCTTCGCCGCGGCGGTGCGCCCATGACCCGCTATTCGGCGGTGGCGATCGCGCTGCACTGGCTGATCGCGCTGGCGATCGTCGGCCTCGTCGCCATCGGTATCGTCATGACCGGCCTGCCGGACACCGAGCTCGCCCGCAAATTCGCGCTCTACCAGCTGCACAAGTCGCTGGGCATCACCGTGCTGGCGCTGTCGCTGCTGCGGCTGGCCTGGCGGCTGACCCACCGGCCGCCGCCGCTGCCGGACACGCTGAAGCCGTGGGAGCGGCGGGCGGCGCGGGCGACCCATATCGGCTTCTACGGGCTGATCATCGTCATCCCGCTGCTCGGCTGGGCCATGGTGTCGGCCTCGCCCTACAACATCCCGACAGTGCTCTGGGGCGTGATCCCGTGGCCGCACCTGCCGGTGCCCAAACCGGCGTTCGAGGCCTTCAGGGCCGGCCATGTGCTGCTGGCGTTCGGCGCGGTCGCGCTTCTCGTGCTGCACGTCGCGGCGGCGCTCAAGCACCACTATATCCTGCGCGACGACGTGCTGGCGCGGATGCTGCCCTTCATGCGGCGGAAAGGGGCGTGACGATGCGGCGGTGGCTGCCGGTTTCGGCGCTGGTGCTCTGCCTGGCGGCCCCGGGCGCGTGGGCGGCGGGCGCGCGCAAGGACGACGGCGCGAGCCACAAGCCGGCGGCGCCGATCTGGCGCATCGTGCCCGAAAAGAGCAGCCTGACCTTCACCGCCAGTCAGCTCGGCCAGGCCTTCACCGGCAAGTTTCCCAAATTCACCGCCGACCTCAGCCTCGACCCGGCGGACACGGCGAACGCCGCGCTTGCCGCGACCGTGGACCTGTCCGCCATCGACGCGGGCGACAAGCAGCGCAACGAGGCGCTGCCGGGCGGCGACTGGTTCGACGTGGCCGATCATCCCAGGGCCACGTTCAGGTCCCGTAGGATCGTCAGGAAGGGCGGCCGCGGCTTCGAGGCCACCGGCATGATGACCATCAAGGGCATCGAACGGCAGGTGACCATCCCGTTCACCCTCGCGCCGAGCGGCGACACGGCCGCCATCAAGGGCGGCTTCACCCTCAAGCGCACCGATTTCAACGTGGGCGAAGGCCAGTGGGCGACGGGCCAATGGATCGGACTCGACGTCAAGGTCGTCATCGACGCGGTGGCCGTGAAGGCTGGAATCTGACGAAGGTCGATCATGCCACTTTCTCGCGGCCCGCTCGTTGACCTATAACCGGCTTCCGGAGCTGCCATTTCAGGGAGGTATCGTGGTCGGGATCGTCAAACGCATGGCCGTCGCGGGACTCGCGATTGCATTGGCTGGCTGCGGCGTCGTGTACAAGTCGGAAGTGATCGTCAGCGGATGCGTATCGTCCGGACGGACGTATGATGACGCGCTGCGCGTCGCCAAGGTGGACGGCTTGAGGTCGGGACCTGGGACCGCCGAGATCCGCTTCATTCCGCCCGAGGATGAACCGGGCAAGAGCGAACGCGGCACCATTGTCGAATGCTCCGTCGACCTCGAAGGGGATCTGGGCAAGATGGAAGTGGGCGGCGAGAAGGTCGAAGGCGAGAGGCTGGAGGCCGCGAG
>JBKJNE010000497.1:0-3922 GCA_046596015.1 Alphaproteobacteria bacterium | reverse complement strand
TTGAAAAACCTTTACCTGCCGCCCATGTACGAAGGTCGCTGGGCCGGCTCCATGTGCCTGACCGAAGCTCACGCCGGCACCGACCTGGGCCTGATCCGCACCCGCGCGGAGCCGCAGGCCGATGGCTCGTACAAGATCAGCGGTACCAAGATCTTCATCTCGGCTGGCGAGCACGACCTGTCCGAGAACATCATCCACCTGGTGCTGGCCAAGATCCCCGGCGGCCCGGCGGGCACCAAGGGCATCAGCCTGTTCATCGTGCCCAAGTTCCTGGTGAACGACGACGGCTCGGTGGGCGCGCGCAACGGCGTGTCCTGCGGCTCCATCGAGCACAAGATGGGCATCCACTCCAACGCCACCTGCGTGATGAACTACGACGGCGCCACCGGCTGGCTGGTCGGCGAGATCAACAAGGGCATGCCGGCCATGTTCACCATGATGAACGAGGCGCGGCTATGGGTCGGCATCCAGGGCCTGGGCATCGCCGAGGTCGCCCATCAGAACGCCGTCGCCTATGCCCGCGACCGGCTGCAGGGCCGCGCAATCAGCGGGCCGAAGAACGCCGACGGTCCGGCCGATCCGATCATCGTCCACCCGGACGTGCGCCGCATGCTGATGACCGGCCGCGCCTTCACCGAGGGAGCGCGCGCCCTCGCCGCCATCGCCGGCCTGCAGCTCGACCTGCTGCACCACCATCCCGACGAGGCGGTGCGCCAGAAGGCCGATGACTTCATGGCCCTGATGACACCGGTCATCAAGGCCTACTTCACCGACATGGGCGTGGACGTAGCCAGCCTTGCGGTACAGACCTGGGGCGGACACGGCTTCATCCAGGACAACGGGATCGAGCAGTTCCTGCGCGACAGCCGCATCGCGCCGATCTACGAGGGCACCAACGGCGTCCAGGCCATGGACCTGGTCGGCCGCAAGCTGGCCATGAACGGCGGCCGCGCCATCCAGGCGTTCTTCGCCGAGGTGGCCCAGTTCGTCGCCGAGAACAAGGCCGACCCGGCGCTCGGCGCGATGGCCGGTGAGCTCGAGAAGGCGCTTGGCCGGCTGCAGCAGGCGACCATGTGGCTGATGCAGAACGGCCTCGCCAAGCCCGACAACGCTGGCGCGGGCGCCGCCGACTATCTGCGGCTGATGGCGCTCGTCGCCATGGGCCATGTCTGGGGCATGATGGCCAAGGCCGCCCAGGCGAAGCTGGCCAATGGCGCCGAGAACCGCGCCTTCTATGAATACAAGCTGGTTACCGCCCGCTTCTTCTTCGAGCGCATGCTGCCCGACACCGGGAGCCTGTTGAAGAAGATCGAATCCGGCAGCGAGTCCCTGATGGCGCTGCCCGCCGACGCTTTCTGACAATTCGCATCCAAAGGATCAAACCCATGGCAGACGCATTCATCTACGACACCGTTCGCACCCCGCGTGGCCGCGGCAAGAAGGACGGCAGCCTGCACGAGATCACGCCGATCTCGCTGACGACGCAGGTGCTGCAGAGCCTGCGCGACCGCAACAACCTGGACACCTCGCTGGTCGACGACGTGATCTGGGGCGTGGTGGACCCGGTCGCCGAGCAGGGTGCCGTGTTGCCGCGCGTCGCCGCGCTGAACGCCGACTACTCCGAGGACGTCGCCGGCGTGCAGATCAACCGGTTCTGCGCGTCGGGCCTGGTGGCGACCAACTTCGCCGCCGCCAAGGTGATGTCCGGCCAGTCCGACCTGGTCGTGGGCGGCGGCACCGAATGCATGTCGCGCGTGCCCATGGGCTCGTCCGGCGGCGCCTGGAGCATGGACCCGTCCGTCGCGATCAAGACCCACTTCGCGCCGCAGGGAATCGGTGCCGACCTGATCGCCACCAAGTACGGCTTCAGCCGCGACGACGTGGACGCTTATGCGGTCGAAAGCCAGAAGCGCGCCGCCAACGCCTGGGAAAAGGGCTATTTCAAGAAGTCGATCATGCCGGTGAAGGACCAGCTCGGCCTGACCGTGCTGGACCATGACGAGCACATGCGGCCCGACACCACCATGCAGTCGCTGGCGTCGCTGAAGCCGTCCTTCGTCGACATGGGCGAACTGGGGTTCAACACCGTGGCGCAGCTGCGCTATCCCGAAGTGGAAAAGATCAGCCACGTCCACCACGGCGGCAACAGCTCGGGCATCGTGGACGGCTCGGCCGGAATCCTGATCGGCAATGGCGGCATCGCCGCCGCCACCGGCATGAAGCCGCGCGCCCGCATCCGCGCCTTCGCCGACGTGGGCTCCGAGCCCACCATCATGCTGACCGGTCCGTCCTTCGCGGCCGAAAAGGCGCTGAAGCGCGCCGGCATGAAGAAGGAGGACATCGACCTGTGGGAGCTGAACGAAGCGTTCGCCTCGGTGGTGCTGCGCTTCATGCAGGCGCTCGACATCCCGCACGACCAGATCAACGTCAACGGCGGCGCCATCGCAATGGGTCATCCGCTGGGCGCCACCGGCGCCATGATCCTGGGCACCGTGCTGGACGAGCTGGAACGGCGCGACCTGAACACGGCGCTGATCACCCTGTGCATCGGCGCCGGCATGGGCACCGCCACCATCATCGAGCGCGTCTGAGCGCGGATCGGGGAGAACATCAATGACCGACACCATCAAGTTCGAGGTCGATAGCGACGGCATCGCCCTCCTCACCATCGACCTGCCCGGCCGCTCCATGAACGTGATCAACGGGGACGTGTCGCGCGACCTGTCATCGCTCATCGAGAAGGTTGCGACCGACCCCGCCATCAAGGGCGCGGTGATCACCTCGGGCAAGCCGACGTTCCTCGCCGGCGCCGACCTGGGCATGCTGGGTTCGCAGGCGGGCGCGTCGTCGGTGAAAGACATGTTCGAGCATGCTCACGCCATGAACCGGCAGATGCGCCGCCTCGAAACCTGCGGCAAGCCGTTCGCGGCGGCGATCAACGGCCTCGCCATGGGCGGCGGCCTCGAGATCACCCTCGCCTGCCACTACCGGGTCTGCGCCGATGATCCGAAGATCCAGCTCGCCCTGCCCGAGGTGAAGGTGGGCCTGCTGCCCGGCGGCGGCGGCACCCAGCGCCTGCCGCGCCTGATGGGCGTACAGGCGTCGCTGATGTATCTGCTGAAGGGCGACTCCATGACGCCGCAGCAGGCCAAGGCCGGCAACGCCGTGCACGAGCTGGCGCCGCTGGCCGACCTCGTCGCCCGCGCCAAGGCCTGGATCAGGGATAAGGGCGATCCGGTCCAGCCCTGGGACAAGAAGGGCTTCAAGGTGCCGGGCGGCGAAGGCGCGTTCAATCCCGCCATCGTCCAGACCTTCACCGGCGGCAGCGCCATGGCGCAGAAGGAGACGCTGGGCAACTATCCCGCCGTCCAGGCGATCCTGTCGTGTGTCTATGAGGGCCACCAGGTGCCGATGGACGCCGCGCTACGGATCGAGAGCCGCTACTTCACCAAGCTGATGATGGACCCGTCGTCGAAGGCCATGATTCGCTCGCTGTTCATCAACAAGCAGGCCGCCGACAAGCTGGCCCGCCGGCCGCAGGGTGTCGACAAGTTCCAGGTGAAGACCCTGGGCGTGCTGGGCGCCGGCATGATGGGGGCGGGCATCGCCTACGTCTCGGCCGAGGTCGGCATGACCGTGGTCCTGCTCGACACCACCATGGAAGCCGCCGAGAAGGGCAAGTCCTACTCGCAGGGCCTGGTCGACAAGGGCGTGCAGCGCGGCAAGGTCAGCGCCGAGAAGGGCCAGGCCCTGCTCGACCGCATCAAGCCGACGACGTCCTATGACGACCTGAAGGGCTGCGACCTCGTGATCGAGGCGGTGTTCGAGAGCCGCGAGATCAAGGACGACGTCACACGCAAGACCGAGGCCGCCGTTCCGGGCCTACCGGTGTTCGCCTCCAACACCTCGACCCTGCCGATCA
>JBKJNE010000197.1:0-3822 GCA_046596015.1 Alphaproteobacteria bacterium | reverse complement strand
CCACCATCGACGTGCTGTCCAATGGCCGTTTCGACCTGGGTCTGGGCCTGGGCTGGGCGACCGAGGAATTCGCCCACATGGACACGCCGTTCGGCAAGCGCGGCGAGCGCTGCTCGGATTTCATCCGCGCGTTGCGCGCGGCGTGGGCCGACAATCCCACCGAATATAACGGCCCGTTCTACAACTTCCCGAAGGGCCAGACCTCGCCCAAGCCGGTACAGAAGGACTGGAACGGCAATCCGGGCGTGCCGATCCTGGGCGCGTTCCTCAACGACCAGGGCTTCGATCGGGTCGCCGAGCTGTGCGACAAGTGGCACCCGGCCGGCCATCCGCCCGAGCTGGCCGCCATGCGGCTCGGCCAGATCAACAAGATCGCCAAGGAAAAGTACGGCCGCGAGCCGATGAAGTGTGTGATGCGCGTGTTCGCCGCGCCCAAGCTTCCCGGCATCAAGGAGATCGGCGAGCAGCTGATGGCGCCGAACTGGATCGGCACCGCCGACGACATGATGCCGCACCTGAAGGCCGCCAAGGCCGCCGGCATGGACGAGATCGTCATCGACTGCAGCTTCTTCCACGAGATGAAGAGCGACGAGGACTGGATTTCCCAGCCCGAGTTCTTCCGCCCGCTGCTGGAAGAAGCCAAGAGCTGACGCAACCACTGCACGAGACCGGAAGCGTATCCCCGCTTCCGGCTCACAGGCGGAGGCACCGATCCGCGACGCGTCCGATATCTGGGCATTGCTGCCCGTCAAGCGCCTGAAGGGCGCCAAGCAGCGGCTGTCGCCCATCCTCAGCGAGACCGAGCGGACCGACTTGGCCCGCGCGATGATGCTCGACGTGCTGCTGGCGCTGCGCCACGCGTGGGGCCTCGCGGGTATCGCCGTGGTGACCCAGGACCCGGAGGCCCGCAGCCTGGCCCGCGAACACGGTGCGGCGCTGATCAGGGAAACCGACAACGGCCTAAACACGGCGCTGACCGCCGGTCTGGCGACGCTGGCTACCTATGGCGCGGGCGGCGCGCTGATCATCCACGGCGACCTGCCGCTGGTGACCGCCGGCGAGATCACCGCGCTGGTCACCGCCCATCCCGGCGGCAAGGCCGCCACCTTCGTGCCGGCCCCCGACGGCGGCACCAACGCAATGCTGCTGAGCCCGGTCGACGCCATGCCGCTGTCCTATGGCGAAGGCAGCTTCGAGAAGCACCGCGCCGCGGCGCTGGAGCGGAACATGGCAGTGACCCTGGTGGGCTTGCCGGGGCTGGAACTGGATATAGATACGCCAGACGACCTGCGACACCTGTTGGCGCGGGGCACGCACGGGCATACCATGGATTATTTGCTGGCGACGGATGTTGCCACCCGGTTACAACAGGCGAAAGCCACGTCATTGGAAACCGAGCAGTGAACCGCGAAGTCGCGTCCTATCTGGAGAAGGTCGAAGCGGGCCACCGGCCGACGCGCGACGAAGCCCTGCTGCTCGCCGCCGAGACCGACATCCCCCGGCTGATGGCGACCGCCGCGTTCCTGCGCGACCAGGGACACCGCAACATCATCACCTTCTCGAAGAAGGTGTTCATCCCGCTCACCCATCTGTGCCGCGACGTCTGCCACTACTGCACCTTCGCCCAGCCGCCGAAGAAGGGCGAGCAGGTGTTCATGACGCCGGAGCAGGTGCTGGACGTGGCCCGGCAGGGCGCGGCCATGGGCTGCAAGGAAGCGCTGTTTACCCTCGGCGACAAGCCCGAGCTGCGCTACAAGGCCGCCCGCGAGGCGCTGGCCGCGCTGGGCCACGAGACGACACTGTCCTACCTCGCCGCCATGGCCAGGCTGGTGCATGAGGAAACGGGACTGTTCCCACACCTCAATCCCGGCCTGATGACCGACGCGGACCTGGCCATGCTGCGGCCGCTGGCGCCGTCCATGGGTATCATGCTCGAGAGCACGGCGACGAGCCTGCTGGAGAAGGGCATGCCGCACCACGGCAGCCCGGACAAGGAACCTGAGGTGCGCCTGGAAGGCCTGCGCCGCGCCGGCCGCGCGCAGGTGCCGTTCACCTCGGGCATCCTGATCGGCATCGGCGAGACCCGCGCCGAGCGGATCGACAGCCTGCTAGCGCTGCGCGACATCCACGACGAGTTCGGCAACCTGCAGGAAGTGATCATCCAGAACTTCCGCGCCAAGCCGGGCACCCGCATGGCGGACGCGCCGGAGCCCGATCTGGACGAGCTGCTGTGGACGCTCGCCATCACCCGCATCGTCTTCGGCCCGGCGATGAACATCCAGGTGCCGCCGAACCTCAGCCCCGGCCAGCTCCAGCCGCTGGTCGCCGCCGGCATCAACGACTGGGGCGGCGTGTCGCCGCTGACGCCCGACTTCGTCAACCCGGAAGCGCCGTGGCCGCACCTCGACAAGCTGGCCGCCGAGACCGCCGCCACCGGCAAGCTGCTGGTCGAGCGGCTCACCATCTATCCGGAATACGCGCTGCAGCCCGAGCGCTGGCTCGATCCGGCTCTGCGCACGCCGGTCATCCGGGCCATCGACAGCGAGGGCTATCCCCGCACCGAGGACTGGTCGCCGGGCGAAGACACGCCGCCGCCCGAGGCCGACCTGAAGCTGCTGGCCGCGCCTATGCCCGCGCGGATCGATCCGTGGCTGAAATCCATTCTCGACCGGGCGGTGAAGGGCGAACGGCTGACCGAGGCCGAGGTGTCGCGCCTGTTCCTCGCGCGAGGCGACGAGTTCACCGCCGTATGCCGCACCGCCGACGCGCTGCGCCGCGAGGTGAAGGGCGACACGGTGACCTACGTGGTCAACCGCAACATCAACTACACCAATGTCTGCTACTTCAAATGCCAGTTCTGCGCCTTTTCCAAGGGCAAGCTGACCGAGAATCTGCGCGGCAAGCCCTATGTGCTGGGCATGGACGAGATCCAGCGCCGCACCAGGGAAGCCTGGTCGCGCGGCGCCACGGAAGTCTGCATGCAGGGCGGCATCCATCCGTCCTATACCGGCCAGACCTATATCGAGATCACCGAGGCGGTGAAGGAAGCCGTGCCCGGCATGCACGTCCACGCGTTCTCGCCGCTGGAAGTGTGGCAGGGCGCGGAAACGCTGGGCATCTCGCTGAAGGAATTCCTCACCCGGCTGAAGGCGGCCGGCCTTGGCACGCTTCCCGGCACGGCCGGCGAGGTGCTGGACGACGAGGTCCGCCGTATCCTGTGTCCCGACAAGATCAACACCGCCCAATGGTTCGAGGTGATGGAGACGGCCCATTCGCTGGGCATCCGCACCACCTCGACGATCATGTACGGCCACATTGACGGCCCGGTCAACTGGGCACGCCACCTGCTGGGCCTGCGCGACCTGCAGGCCAGGACCGGCGGATTCACTGAGTTCGTGCCGCTGCCCTTCGTGCACATGGAGGCGCCGATCTACCTGAAGGGCCGGGCGCGCAAGGGTCCGACCTTCCGCGAGGCCGTGCTGATGCACGCCGTCGCCCGGCTGGCGCTGCATCCGCTGATCCCGAACATCCAGACCAGCTGGGTGAAGATGGGGCCGGAAGGGGTGAAGGCCTGCCTGAACGCCGGCGTCAACGACATGGGCGGCACCCTGATGAACGAGACCATCACCCGCGCCGCCGGCGCCAGCCACGGGCAGGAGATGGAGCCGTACCGGATGGAGGACATCATCCGGAGCAATGGCCGCGTTCCCGACCAGCGGTCCACCGCCTATGGCGACGTGGCCGACGAGCGCACCCGCGTTTCGTTCCAGGCCGCCCCGCTGGAGGATGTGCGCTTCACTCCCGCCAAGGAATACGAGCGGG
>JBKJNE010000001.1:0-4685 GCA_046596015.1 Alphaproteobacteria bacterium | reverse complement strand
TCGCCGCCGCCGCCGCGGCGCTGGCCTGGATGTTCGTCGAGTGGATCGTCCACAAGAAGCCGTCCGTCCTGGGTGCCCTGTCGGGCGCCGTGGCCGGCCTCGTCGCCATCACCCCGGCTTCCGGTTTCGTTGCCCCGATGGGCTCGTTCTGGATCGGCATCGCCGCCGGCGTGATCTGCTTCTTCGCGGCCACCAGCCTGAAGAAGGCCCTGGGCTATGACGACTCCCTCGACGTGTGGGGTGTCCACGGCGTCGGCGGCACCGTCGGCGCGGTGCTGACCGGCGTGTTCGCCACCAGCGCCGTCGCGGGCGACGCCGTCAAGGGCGGCCTGTACGAAGGCAACTGGGGCCAGGTCATCACCCAGATCGAGGGCATCGGCGCCACGCTGATCTGGAGCGCCCTGGCGAGCGCCGTCATCCTGTTCGCGATCAACATGGTCATCGGCCTCCGCGTCACCAAGGAACAGGAAGTCGAGGGCCTCGACATCAGCCTGCACGGCGAGTCCCTGCAGTAAGACTCCGGACGGGCCGCGGTTCGCCGGGGTCCGTCCAAACCGTCTCTCCCCCGGCTCCTCCCAAGCCGGTCTCTCCACCGGGCCTGCCCAGAACTTCATCGTTCCGGGCGGGCCCGGCCCGTTTTTTGAGCAGATGCCCTCGCCCCCGGGCCGCCGCCGTATCGGCATGGGTGTGCCAACTCCTTGGAAACCCTCTTTTTTCCAGAAGCCGCAGCCGCTTGGCACGGTTCTTGGTTCGGTTTTGCCGTCAATGCGGTCGACGTGCCTACGGATTGACCGCCGGAAGAGGGAAAAGGGAGAGAGTGAATGGAAGCGTCCGGTCGGGCGGCTGACGTATTTTTCGTGCTGATGGGGGCGATCCTGGTGTTCGCGATGCACGCGGGCTTCGCGTTTCTCGAGGTCGGCACGGTGCGGAAGAAAAATCAGGTCAACGCCCTGATGAAGATCCTGGTCGACTTCGCCATGTCGACCATTGCCTATTTTTTCGTCGGCTACAGCATCGCCTACGGCGTGAACTTCCTGCAGGGCGCCGACGTCATCACCGGCGCGGCCGAGGGCAGTCCGTTCGCCGGCAGCGGCTTCGACCTGGTGAAGTTCTTCTTCCTGCTGACCTTCGCCGCGGCGATCCCGGCGATCATCTCGGGTGGCATCGCCGAACGCGCCCGGTTCACGCCGCAGCTCATCGCCACGGCCGTCATCGTCGGCGTGGCCTATCCGTTCTTCGAGGGCATGGCGTGGAACAACAATTACGGCTTCCAGGATTTCATGGCGGCCCGGTTCGGCGCCAAGTTCAACGACTTCGCCGGCTCCATCGTGGTCCACGCCTTCGGCGGCTGGCTGGCGCTGGGCGCCGTGCTGATGCTGGGCGCGCGGGCCAACCGCTACCGCAAGGACGGCACGGTCGTCGGCATTCCGCCGTCGAACATCCCGTTCCTGGCGCTGGGCTCGTGGCTGCTGTGCATCGGCTGGTTCGGGTTCAACGTGATGAGTGCCCAGAGCGTCGCCGGCATCAACGGCCTCGTCGCCATCAACTCGCTGATGGCGATGGCCGGCGGCATCGTCGCGGCATGGCTGGCGGGCCGGAACGATCCGGGCTTCACCCATAACGGCGCGCTGGCCGGCCTGGTCGCGGTCTGCGCCGGCTCCAATGTGATGCATCCGATCGGCTCGCTGGCGGTGGGCGCCATCGCCGGCGGCCTGTTCGTCTACGCCTTCACCTGGTGCCAGAACAAGTGGAAGATCGACGACGTCCTGGGCGTCTGGCCGCTGCACGGCATGTGCGGCCTGTGGGGCGGCATCGCCTGCGGCATCTTCGGCAAGGCGTCGCTGGGCGGCCTGGGCGGCGTGACCTTCACGAGCCAGCTCGTCGGCAGCCTGATCGGCGCGGGTCTCGCCCTCGCCGGCGGGCTGATGATCTACGGCGTGCTGCGCGTGTCGATGGGCCTGCGGCTGACCCAGGAACAGGAGTTCCGCGGCGCCGACCTGTCGCTCCACAGCATCGGCGCGACGCCGGAGGAGGACGTCAGCGGGCGGTAGGCGCGTTCGGGCGTCAGCCGGCCGCGCCCTTCAATTACGGTGACAGTGCATTTAATTGACGGCGCCGGCTGATCGGGCGATAGTGGCGGCATGGCCCGTCTCGCGCGCGTCGTCATTCCCGGTCTGCCGCATCATGTCACCCAGCGTGGCAACGGGCGGGCGCGGACGTTTTTCCGCGACGAGGACTATGCGCTCTACCGCGACCTTCTGGCGGCGTCGTGCCGCGCGGCGGGCGTCGAGGTCTGGAGCTGGGTGCTGATGCCCGACCATGTCCACCTGATCCTGGTTCCATCCGACGCGGACGGGCTGCGCCGCGCGCTGGCGCCGGTGCACCGGCGCTATGCCGGCGCGGTACACGCGCGCGAGCGGCGCACCGGGCATTTCTGGCAGGGGCGGTTCGGCGCCGCCGCCCTGGACGAGGCGCATCTGGGCGCGGCGGTGCGCTACATCGAGCTCAATCCGGTCCGGGCGCGGCTGGTGGCGCGGCCCGAGGACTGGCCGGGGACCAGCGTGCACGCGCACCTGTCCGGCCGCGACGACGGGATCACCACGCTGGCACCGGTGCTGCAGCGGTTCTCGCCTTTCGCGGACTTCATCGCCACCGAGGGGGACCCGGCGCTGCTCGACAGCCTGCGCCGGGCCGAAACCGTCGGCCGGCCGATCGGCGACGCCGCCTTCATCGCCGGACTGGAAGCCGCGACGAAACGCACGCTCAAGCCCGGCAAGCGGGGACCGAGGCCGAAGTAATTTGATGCACTGTCACCGAAACTGTGCCGCCCGCTCACCGCCGCGACGCGAACGGCGCTCGCGGCGCTGGCGCGGGACGGCTAGACTGGCGCCATGACCTTCCTCGACGACAACACCGCCTACGAAACCTGGCTGCACGCCCAGTGCGACGTGGACGAGCCCGGCCTCGTCCGCAAGCACGGGAAGATGGACAGCCATCCGTTCCCGTTCCTGCGCGCCACCTTCTTCCGCTGGGCGGCCACCATCGAGGCGATCTGCCCCGAGCTGAAGGGCGCGCCAACCGTGCTGTCGGTGGGCGACACCCACCTGGAGAACTTCGGCACCTGGCGCGACGCCGAGGCCCGCTGGGTCTGGGGCTTCAACGATTTCGACGAGGCGGCCGTGATGCCCTGGCCACTCGACCTGGTGCGTCTGGGGGCCAGCGCACGGGTGATGCCGGGCAAGGCGATCGGCGGCAAGGAGGCGGCCGAGGCGATCATCGACGGCTACCGCCGCGGCCTGTCGGCGCCGCGCCCGACCCTGCTCGACGAACAGGAGACCTGGATGCGCCGCTTCGTCGCCTGCACCGACGACGACCGCCGCGAATTCTGGCAGGAAATCGCCGACCTCCCGGACATCGAGCCGCCCCCGCGCGCGGTCGACGGGCTGAAGCGGAATGTACCCAAGGACGCGGTGATCGAGCGTTTCGCCAAGCGCACCAAGGGTGCCGGCGGCCTCGGCCGGCCGCGCTACGTGGCGGTGGCGCTGTGGCGCGGCGGCCATGTGGTGCGCGAGGCGAAGGCTGCGGTGCCCTCCACCTGGGAATGGCGGCACGGCACCGTGCCCGGCAACCATTTCCTCGCCGCCGCGACCGGAAAATACCGTTCGCCCGACCCGTTCCTCACCGTCCATGACGGCTTCATCTTCCGCCGGCTCGCCGCCGATTCGCGCAAGGTCGAGCTCAAGGACCTGACCGGCACGGGCCTGACCGCCGACCTGGTCCGCGCCATGGGCTTCGACCTGGGCTCGATCCACGCGGCCACGGCCGGCGCGTCGGCCCGCATCCTCGCCGACCTGGAAGCCCGTCCCGCGGACTGGCTGCGCGACGCCTCCCGCGCGGCGGCCAAGGCCGTCGAGGAGGATTGGGAAGAATGGAAGGGGCGCTAGGCACACTTTTACCCGAATGTGCTCGACTTCTGGAAATCTTCCGTGTCAGCCTTCGCCCATGAATGATGACATGCTGCAGCAGATGATCGATCGCCAGGCGATCACGGACGGCCTTCACTGGTACACCAGGTGGGTCGATCTCAACCGCGTCGACATGCAGGTCCAGATCTTCACCGAGGACGGACGCATCAGCTTCGGCGGCGACAACTGGACGGTGGGCCGCGCCAACATCCAGGCCCTGATCGACCCGCTGGTTCAGCTCTATTCGGCCACCCACCACTACATCACCAATGTGGAGATCACCTTCGAAGGCGCCGACGAGGCGCGGTCCCAGTGTTATCTCCATGCCTGGCACCGTCCCGTGGCCGGCGGCGACAACTTCGTCCTCTACGCCCAGTACCACGACCGCTGGGTGCGGACCGGCGAGGGCTGGCGGATCAAGGAACGTCGTCTGAAGACCGCGGCCACCGAGGGACGAGCCGGCGGCGAGGCCGGCATGGACCTGATCGGCCGGACCCCCAGCCGACCGGCATAGCAGGGCGAGGCTGGGCCTCGACAAGGTCTGATTCCGCCCCATCCCGGGCGCTCGACGGCGTCACGTATCGAAGACACAAGGGGCGTTCTCTCCACCGCTCCAACAAAAAAAAGGGCGTCCCGAAGGACGCCCGAGTCTCCCCGTTGAACTGTATCGCCTTACGGCATCATCTTGCCGCCGTTGAGCATGAAGGTCTGGCCGGTGAT
>JBKJNE010000508.1:0-3141 GCA_046596015.1 Alphaproteobacteria bacterium | reverse complement strand
GTTGCGCGCACCTCCCTTCAGGCTGCGCTCGACCTGGTCGTGCAGCTCGTCGCGCAGGTCGGGCCGGGCGAGCGCGCCCAGCGCCACCGTCTCGTCCATGGGGTCGCCCATCTTGCGGGCGAGCAGGCGCTCGGCCAGCTTGTCCTCGAATTTCTTCGCCACGCTGTCGACCACGATGAAGCGCTTGGCGGCGATGCAGGCCTGGCCGGTGTTGAACAGCCGGCTCGCGGCGCCGGCCTCGGCGGCCTTGTCCAGGTCCGCGTCCTCCAGCACCACGAACGGGTCGCTGCCGCCCAGCTCCAGCACGCTCTTCTTCAGGCACGCGCCCGCCGTCGCGGCGATGGCCCGGCCGGCGGCGTTGGAGCCGGTCAGGGTGACGGCGCGCACGGCGTCGTGCCTGATCACGCCCTCCACCATGCCGCTGGGGATCAGCAGCGTCTGGAACACGCCGTCGGGCAGGCCCGCCTCGCGCAGCGCCTCCTCCAGCGCCAGCGCCGAGCCGGGGACGTTGGAGGCGTGCTTCAGCAATGCCGCGTTGCCCGCCAGCAGGCTGGGGATGGCGAAGCGCAGCACCTGCCAGAACGGGAAGTTCCACGGCATCACCGCCAGCACGACGCCCAGCGGCCGGAACGCCACGAACGCCTTGTGCGCCTCGGTTTTGACGATGTCGTCGGCCAGATAGGCCGGGCCGTGCTCGGCATAGTAGCGGCAGGCCCAGGCGCATTTATCGATCTCGGCGCGGGCTTCCCTGATCGGCTTGCCCATCTCGGCGGTCATCAGCCGCGCATAGCGTTCCTTGCCCGCCTCCAGCACCGACGCCAGCCGCGGCAGCAGCGCGGCGCGCTCGTCGATGCCGGTGTTAGACCAGCCGGCGAAGGCGCGGCCCGCGGTCTCGATCTTCTGGCCTACCTCGCCGGCGGTGTGCTGCTGGTAGGTGGCGATGAGGTCGCCGGTGGCCGGGTTGATCGCCTGCATCACGCTCATCGCTGCTTCCTTCGAGAGATCTATTGCTTCACGCGCTCGAGCGGCGTGGTCCACAGATAGATAGTCCGCTCGCGCTTGTATGCACCGCCGGGCGTCACCTTTACAACGGTCTGCTGCCGGATGCCGGGGATGTCGAAATCGTGGCTGACGATGCGCGATCCCGGCTTCATCCGGTCGAACTGGGGCAGCAGCTTGGCGTTCATGGTCGGGCTGAGATAGAGCGTCACCACGTCGGCCTGGCTCAGATCGGCCTCGAACAGATTGCCTTCCCGCACCTCGATCTTCCTGGCCAGTCCCAGCGCCTCGATGCGCCTGCGCGAGTCCTCGACCAGCCTGCGGTCGATCTCGTAACCGACGGCGTTCGCGCCATATTTCTGCGCCGCGGCGATCAGGATGCGGCCGTCGCCCGAGCCCAGGTCGTAGACCGTCTCGTGCGGCATGACGCGAGCCATAACCAGCATCTCCTCGGCGACCGGCTCGGGTGTCGGCACGAAGTTGATGCCGGCGCCGCCCGGCCGGTCGACCGCGGTCGCCGTCGAGGCGGTCTTCAGCGGCGTAGTGTAGACATAGATCAGGTGCTCGCGGCCGCCTTCCACCTCGGGCGCGAAGCGGATCAGCTTGTCGGACACGTAGTCGCCCAGCGCGTGGTCGTGGCTGACGATCCGCGCTCCCGGCTTCAGCCGCTCCAGTTGCGGCAGCAGCTTGCGGTTTAGCTCGCGGCTCAGCGAGAGGGTGATGACGTCGGCGTCCTGCAGGTCGAGCGTCAGGATGTCGCGCCGCGTGAAGCTGACCTTGCTCTCCAGCCCGGCGTCCCTGGCGGCCTTGCGCGACTGCTCGACCAGCTTCGGGTCCAGCTCGAAGCCCTCGGCCTTCACGCCATAGGTCAGCGCCGCCTTGATGACGATGCGGCCGTCGCCCGAGCCCAGGTCATAGAGCACCTCGCGGCGCTTCGGCCTGGCGGCCTCCAGCATCCGCTCGACCACGATCATCGGCGTCGGCGCATAGGGAATGTCCGGCTGCTTGAACGTCTGCGCCGTCTCCGGCGTGTTCTCGGCCCGGTACTCGCGCCAGCCGCTCCAGCCGAAGAAGCCGACGGCCACGAGGGCGAGCGCCACGAAGACGCCGCGCGACACCGCGCGGTTCATAGCCGTGTTCCCCGATGTGGAGCGCTGTTGCGGAAGGCGCTTACTCCTGAACGACCAGCCGGTAGGTGTCGCCGTCGCGCACCAGGCGGCCGGCGGTCGGGCTGGAAAAATGCGTACCGATGATCAGCGCCGGCGTGTCGGCGAACCGCTCGAACACGGCGCGTCTCGTCTTCGTGGACTGGTCCGAATCGTAGTCGACGGCCGCCGCCCATTCGGGCCGCGCGATCTGGCAGGGGTGGTGCATGAAGTCGCCGGTGATCAGCGCCGTCTCGCCCTGCGATTCGATCAGCACGCTGACATGGCCGGGCGTGTGTCCGACGGTCGGGATCAGCCGGACCGTGTCGGACAGGACGTGGTCGGTGCCGACCAGGTCGACCAGCCCGGCCTCGAACACCGGCCGGACGGAATCGCCGAACACCCGGCCGCTTTCCAGCATGCCCTTCTCGCCCGGCGGCAGCGCCGCCTCGGCATCGGCCTCGGCCTGCCAGTAGGCGAACTCGTCGGCGCCCATCAGGTAGCGGGCGTTGGGGAAGGTCGGCAGCCACTTGCCGTCCACCCACATGGTGTTCCAGCCCACATGGTCGATGTGCAGATGGGTGCACAGCACCGTGTCGATGCTCTCGCGCGGGAAGCCGGCCGCCGCCAGATCCTGCAGGAACGGCCCCTGCATGTGGTTCCAGGCGTCGAACGCCCGGTCCTTGTCGTTGCCGACGCAGGTGTCGACCAGGATGCGCCTTCCGCCGGTCTCGACGACCAGCGCGTGGATGCTGGCCAGCATCTTCAGGTCGTGGGTGACGAAATGGGGCTGCAGCCATTTGATGGGTTCGATCGCCTCGCGGGTCGCGGCCGGGATCAGCCCGCGCATGCCGGGCACCCGGTCGAGTTCCGGCACCTTGGTGACGGTGACGTCGCCCACCGTCCACTTCATGAACTCCATCGTTCCATCCCCTTTCGCCCGAAATTTCCGTTTGGAATCAATGGGACGATGGTTGTCTTGGAACGCCCCGAATCA
>JBKJNE010000382.1:0-8221 GCA_046596015.1 Alphaproteobacteria bacterium | reverse complement strand
GTTGCGCGCCTCGAGTCGGGCTGTCTCCAGCGCGCCGATCATCGGCTCGATCTCGCGGGCGCGGAACTCGTCGAACCCGGTCAGCCAGGGCGCGGCATCGTTGGCCATGGGACGCGCCCTACTTCATGTAATCGGCCACGTTGACCGGCGCGCGGGCGGCCGCGTCCTCGACCTCGTAGAACGGCATCTTCTGGACGCCGACCATGCCGGCCACCAGGCTGGACGGGAAGATCTCCACCGAATTGTTCAGTTCGGTGACCGCCGAGTTGTAGAATCGCCGGGCGGCGGCGATGTGGCCTTCCACCTCGTTCAGGGTCTGCTGGGCGGTGACGATGGTGTCGGACGACCGCAGCTCGGGATAGCTCTCGGCGACGGCGAACAGGCGGCCGAGGCCGGCGGTCAGCTGCGTCTCGGCCTCGAGATGCCGGCGCACGGCGCTGGGGTCGTCGGCTTTGTAAGGCTGCTGCGCCTGGTTGCGGGCGGCGACGACGCTTTCCAGCAACTCGCGCTCATGGGTCATGAACTTCTGCGCCAGGGTGACGACGTTCGGGATCAGGTCGTGGCGCTGGCGAAGCTGCACGTCGATGGTCGACAGCGCCTCGCGCGCCTTGTTGCGCCTTGTGATCAGCTTCACATAAAGCATGTAGAAGACCAGCGCGACCAGGCCGGCTGCGATCAGACCGTAGAGCATGGTTTTCCCCCTTGTTCCGCGGACAATGGCGGATGGTTGCCCGCCGCGATCATCCGCTATACTGGCCGCGAACTCAATGCGGGGAGAGACATGCGTTACCTACACACCATGCTGCGCGTCGGCGACGTCGACAAGGCGCTGGACTTCTTCGTCGGCAAGCTGGGGCTGGAGGAGTTGCGCCGCCACGAGGTGCCGCAGGGCCGCTTCACGTTGGTCTTCCTGGCGCCGCCCGGCCAGCCCGACGCGCAGGTGGAGCTGACCTACAACTGGGACGAGAAGGATTATGGCGGCGGCCGCAACTTCGGCCACCTGGCCTATGAGGTCGATGACATCTACGCCACCTGCCAGCGCCTGATGGACAAGGGCGTGACCATCAACCGGCCGCCCCGCGACGGCCGCATGGCGTTCGTGCGCTCGCCCGACAACATCTCCATCGAGTTGCTGCAGAAGGGTCCGTCGCTGCCGCCCGCCGAGCCGTGGGCGAGCATGGGCAACACCGGGGAGTGGTAGAAGGCCCATGAGCGAGGTGGCAGCTCACTACGAGACGCTGCTGGCGCGGCACTACACCTGGATGTTCGGCGTGCCGTTCGCCGACAAGGTGGCCGAGCAGCGGGCCTTGCTGGAAGGGTTCGGCGTCACGCCCGGCGGGCTCGCCGTCGACTTGGGTTGCGGCTCGGGCTTCCAGGCCGTGGCGCTGGCCGACATGGGCTTTGCCCGCGTGCTGGCCATCGACACCAGCGCCGCCCTGCTCGCGGAACTGCATGAGAGGCGGGATGGCCGCCCGGTCGAGACGGCCCGGGCCGACCTGCGCGCGCTGCCCTCGCTGGTTCCTGCAGGCGCCGCCGCTGCCATCGTCTGCATGGGCGACACGCTGACCCATCTGGAAAGCCGCGACCACGTCTCCCGCGTGTTCCGTGACATCGCCGCCGCGCTGGCGCCCGGCGGTGCGTTCGTCCTGACCTGGCGCGACCTGTCCGCCGAGCTGACCGGCACCGACAGGTTCATCCCGGTGGCCTCGGATGCCGACCGGATGATGACCTGCTTCCTGGAATACGAGCCGGAGAGCGTCGTGGTCCACGACCTCATCCACGTCCGCGAGGGCGGGGCATGGACCCTGCACAAGAGCAGCTACCGCAAGCTGCGCCTGCCGGTGGGCTGGTTGGCCAGTGAACTCGAAGATGCTGGGTTTCGTGTAACGCGGAATGAAATGGCAGGACGCCTGTCGGCGCTGGTGGCCGCGAAAGGTTGAAATGCCGGTTTCGGCGTTGGAAAGATGGATATTCTTCCATCCCGACCAATCGGCAAAATCGACAAAGAACCGGCCGCCCGTTCCCGGCCCCTAGAACAGCGGTTCAGGGTCGAGAAGTTCAAGTTCATGAAGTGGCATCTCCATCGCGTGAGCGTGCCTCAGTCTACGTCCGCTTTCCACCCGAGCAGGTCAGTCATCCTTGACGTTCGCAGCCTGCGTGTCATTTGCTGAATTGAGACGAGTGAGCTGAAATACTCTGGAACGATTCCCCTAAAGCGGCGCCGGGTTGACGCAGGCGGCGTTGTCGATGCGCAGTTCGGCGCCGTTGATGAACTTCGATTCGTCCGAGGCGAGGAACAGCACCGTGTTGCCCACGTCCATCGGTTCGCCAAGTCCCGGGCCGGGTTTTGCGCCGCGCGCTTGCTCCTGGATCTGCGCGGCCTCGCCGCTGCCGGCGGTCTGCGCGCGGAGCCCCAGCACCAGCGGGGTGACGATCACCCCGGGCAGCAGGCAATTGACGCGGATCTTGTAGCGCTCCTGCTGGCAGTGGATCGCCGCGGCATTGGTCATCGCCCGCACCGCGCCCTTGCAGGCGGCATAGGCGAAGACGTCCTTGTAGCCCATGATCGCCGTTGTCGAGGCCATGTTGATGATCGAGCCCGGCCTGCCGTTCCGCTTGATGGTCTCGATGCCGTATTTGAGGCCCAGATAGGTGCCGTCCATGTGGATACGCTGGTGGAGCTGGTAGTCCTCCCAGCTGCATGTCTCGACATTGCCGGGCCGGACCATGCCGGCATTGTTGACCACAACATTGAGTTCGCCGAAATGATCGAGCGTCTGCGCGATGACCCGCTCCCACTGGTCGCGCTCGGCGACATCGTGCTCGATGAAGATGGCGTTCCCGCCCGCCTGATGGGCGGTTTCCTCGCCGCCCTGACGGTTGATGTCCGTGATGACGACCTTCGCGCCCTCGCGCGCCAGCGCCAGCGCGTCCGCCCGCCCCAGGCCCGAGCCCCCGCCCGTGACCAGACACACCTTGTCCTGCACCCTTCCCATGGACCGACCTCCCCTTGTTTCCCGAACAGACATTCATGCTATGGGCGGGCGCCTTATACCTCAATCGGGAAGTCCGGTCCGAAACCCGCGTACGAAGCGCAGACGGTGGAAGCCATCCCCGCGTTCACGCAATAGAAGACCGCGGGCTTTCCACCCAAAGCAGGCCAAGTAACCTCACCCCTTCACCCCCGACCTACCGGCTGCCCTGCCGTGGTGACGGCGCGTATCTTCCCGCCGCGATGCCGGACAGACGGGCGATGGTGGCTTCGGCCTCGGCGACCACGTCCCTGACGATGTCGCCCGCTGCCGGAATGTCGTGGATCGCGCCCACGCCTTGTCCCGCCGCTGTCGCATCTCGGGCGCGGTCATAGGCGCTGGTGTCGCCCATCAGCGGGCGCATCACGCCGGCGTCGCGCGCGGCGCGGCCCTGCTCGCCGAACGGCCTGATGTCCTGCGGGCGGGATTCCCAGTCGGCGGTCCACTCGTTTTTGATTACCCGCATGGGCTTGCCCGAGTAGGAGCGGGAGACGACCGTGTCGGTGTCGGCGGCGTCGAGGATCGCCTGCTTGTAGCCCATGGCGGCGTGGGCCTCGCGCGAGGCGATGAAGCGGGTGCCGATCCATACGCCCTGCGCGCCCATCGCAAGCGCCGCGGCCAGACCGCGCCCATCGGTGATGGCGCCGGCGGCGACCACCGGGATCTTCACCGCCTCGACCATCTGCGGAATCAGCGCCATGCCGGCGACCTGGCCGGTATGGCCGCCGCCCTCCGTGCCCTGGCCGATGACGATGTCGATGCCGGCCTGCTCGCCCTTGACCGCATGCTTGACCGCGCCGCACATCTGAATGACGACGATCCCCGCCTCGTGCAACACCTGGAGGATCGACGACGGCACGCCCAGGCCCGAGATGAACGCCTTCGCGCCTTCCTCGATGATGATGTCGACCGAGCGGGTAAGCGATTCCGGGATGGCGGCCAGCAGGTCGACGCCGAACGCCTTGTCGGTCAGGTCCTTCACCCGGCGCATCTGGTCGCGGATGCCGTCGGGCGGCACCGAGGCCATACCGAGCGAACCGAAGCCGCCCGCCTGCGACACGGCGGCGCATAGCTCGGCATAGGAAACACCGCCCATGCCCGCGAGCATCACCGGATGCTCGATGCCAAGGATGTCGCAGAGCGGCGTTCTCAGGGTCATGGTTGGTCCCTCCCGATTCCCGCCGCGAGATTACCACCCGGGAACACTTGTCGCCATTCCGCGAACCGCTCTAGGATGCCGCCACACATCATTGGGGAGAGGACCGGGACCATGGCTTTCACTTACGACCAGATCATGGCGCGCAGCGCCAAGGGCGAATATTCCTACGGCGACCGCGAGACCATGCTGTACGCGCTCGGGCTGGGCATGGGACGCGCGCCGCTCGATCCGCAGGAGCTGCTGTATACCTACGAGAAGAACCTGAAGACGGTGCCGACCATGGCGGCGCTGTTCGGCGCGCGCGGCAACCTGCTGGAAGGCGTCAACTACACCATGGTCGTGCACGGCGAGCAGCGGATCACGCTGCACCAGCCGCTGCCCTGGAAGGCCGACCTGCTTGTCGAGGCGCGCGTCGCCGAGGCGCTCGACAAGGGCGCCGGCAAGGGCGCGGTGATCTATATGGAGACCAAGACCCGGCTGAAGGATACGGGCGCGCCGGTGTCCACGTCCATGTCCAGCATCTTCGCCCGCGGTGACGGCGGCTTCGGCGGCCCGAACGGCCCGGCGCCGGCCGAGACCCATCCAATCCCCGACCGCAAGCCGGACGCCACCTGCGAGCTGGCGACCCGCGAGGACCAGGCGCTGCTCTACCGCCTGTCGGGCGACCGCAACCCGCTGCATTGCGACCCGGACGTGGCCACGGCGGCGGGCTTCCCGAAGCCGATCCTGCACGGCCTGTGCACCTACGGCGTGTCGTGCCGGGCGGTGCTGCAGACCATCTGCGGCTACGACCACACGAAAATCACGGCGTTCGACGCCCGGTTCTCGTCGCCGGTCTATCCGGGCGAGACGGTGATCGTTGACATGTGGGTAGACGGCAACGTGGTCTCCTACCGCAGCCGGCTGAAGGAGCGGGACGCGATGGTGATCAACAACGGCCGCTGCGTGCTGAAGGGCTGATACGGTGCGGCTGCTGCGCTACGGCCCGAAGGGGCAGGAGAAGCCTGGGATCATCGACCGGCAGGGCGCGATCCGCGACCTGTCGGGCGTGATCCGCGACCTGGATGGGCCGAACCTGTCCGACGGCGCCCTGGCGCAGCTGCGCTCGCTCGACGCGGAATCGCTGCCGCTGGTGCCGGGCAAGCAGCGCATCGGCCCGTGCGTCGCCGGCACCGGCATGTTCCACGCCATCGGCCTCAACTACCGCGACCACGCCGCCGAGACCGGCGCGCGGGTGCCGACCGAGCCCATGCTGTTCACCAAGTCGGTCTACTCGATCTGCGGGCCCAACGACGACGTCATCCGGCCGCGTGGCTCGACCAAGCTCGACTGGGAGGCCGAGCTGGGCATCGTCATCGGCACGACCGGCAAGTACATCGCCGAGGCCAACGCGTTCGAGCACGTGGCCGGCTATTGCGTCGTCAACGACGTGTCGGAGCGCGAATTCCAGAAGGACCGGGAAGGCCAGTTCGTCAAGGGTAAGTCGGGCGACAATTTCGGCCCCATCGGCCCGTGGCTGGTGACCCGCGACGAAATCCCCGATCCGCAGAACCTGCGCATCTGGCTGGAGGTGGACGGCGAGCGCCGCCAGAACGGCACCACCGCCGACATGATCTTCGGCGTGCGGTTCCTGGTCAGTTACCTGAGCCGGTTCATGACGCTGCACGCTGGCGACATCATCACCACCGGCACGCCGGCGGGCGTCGGCCAGGGCATGAAGCCCGAGACCTATCTGCGCCCCGGCCAGCGGATCAGGCTGGGCGTCGAGGGCCTGGGCGAGCAGAGCCAGCTGGTGGTGCAGGACGACTAGCCTTCAGTCTTGCAGCACTGGACCTCCGGCAGCTTGGAGGCGGTGCACCGGCCATTCAGGTTCATTTCGTGCCGCTGCAAGCAAAAAGACAGGTTTTATTTAAGGTTGCATAAAAATTCGCCATGAGTAACCTTCGGACACACGAACGGATCTACCTGGGGGAGACGGGACGGCGCCGGTGGCTCTGAGGGGGGCCTCTTGCGCCGTCAACCGTCATGGGGATCACTATCCCGCGGGAAGACGGAACGGGAGATTTGTCATGAGCCGGATTTTCGGTCCTGTCATCCAGCAGGGCTATGTGGTTCCCAACATGCGCGAGGCCACCAGGCACTGGATCGAGATCGGCGTCGGACCGTTCTATGTGGACGAGCATCTGAAGCTTCCCGGCCTCTATTACGGCAAGCCGTACGAGTTCGAGCTGTCGCCCGCCTTCACCTATTCGGGCGACCAGCAGATCGAGCTGATCCAGCCGCACGGCGACGCGCCCAGCATCTACAAGGACTATCTGAAGCGGGTGCCGGAAGGCGGCCTGCAGCACATCGCCGTCTGGGCCGAGGAGCCGGACGACGTGGTGAAGACGCTGAAGGCGGAGGGACGGCGCTTCGAGGTGACCCAGTCCTACATCGACATCACCCGGACCGACCGCAACCGGCACGTCTACCTGGATTCGATCGATCATCCGGGCACCATGGTGCAGCTGATGATGCACGACCCGCTCTACATCAAGCTGTTCGGCATGATCAGGCACGCCGCCGACACCTGGGACGGCAGCGACCCCATTCGTCCGATCGGTATTCTGCTGGAGAAGCTGCTCGCCGGAACCGGCGCCGACTGGAAGCACGGCGACGGCGATTGATCGGGCAAAGAGAGCGGCGCCGATCGGGGCTTGACCGCGCGGTAGCGCGGACGCATAAAGCCGCCATGAACGCGATGCGCCTTAACCAGAGCACGACGACGACCACCGCCCCCGGCGGTCGGTCTTGTGGTCGCGCGCGGTAAGGCTATACCGCATTCACCAGCAAAGGCCCCGCCGGCGACGACGGGGCCTTTGCTTTTGCGCGACAGACGCCCCGCCGTGCCCCTCAACCCAAGGAGTACAGCACATGGACGATCTCGATCACCGGAGCCTGGGCAGCAGGCTCGAACTCTACCACCTGCAGGACGATGCGCCCGGCATGGTGTTCTGGCACCCGCGCGGCTATGCGATCTACCGGGTGCTGGAGGACTACATCAGGCGCCGCATGCGCCGCCTGGGCTATACCGAGGTGCGCACCCCCATGGTGCTGCCGCGCTCTCTCTGGGAGCGCAGCGGCCACTGGGAGAAGTTCCGCGACAACATGTTCCTCGTCGAGGACGACGGCGGCCGCGACATGGCGCTCAAACCCATGTCGTGCCCGTGCCACGTGCAGACCTTCAACAAGGGCCTGCGCTCGTGGCGCGAGTTGCCGATCCGCTATGCCGAATTCGGCCAGTGCCACCGCAACGAGCCCTCGGGCGCCATGCACGGGCTGATGCGCACCCGCGGCTTCGAGCAGGACGATGCCCATGTGTTCTGCCGCGAGGATCAGGCGGTCGAGGAGATGGGCCGGTTCATCGACCTGCTCGACGAGGTCTATGCCGAGCTGGGCTTCACCGGATACGAGGTGGCGCTGGCGACCCGTCCGGACCAGCGCGCCGGCTCGGACGAACAATGGGACTGGGCCGAGGCGCGGCTCGAGGAGGCGGCGCGGGGGCGCGGCCTGGCGTTCTTCGTCAAGCCGGGCGAAGGCGCGTTCTACGGCCCCAAGCTGGAGTTCATCCTGCGCGACCGGCTTGGGCGGTCGTGGCAGTGCGGCACCGTGCAGCTCGATTGCGTGCTGCCGGAACGGCTCGACGCATCCTATGTCGCGCCCGACGGTTCGCGCGCTATGCCGGTGATGATCCATCACGCGGTGTTCGGTTCCATGGGGCGCTTCGTCGGCATGCTGCTGGAGCAGCATGGCGGCGCGCTGCCGTTCTGGCTCGCGCCGGAGCAGGTGGCGGTGGCGCCGGTGTCGGACCGGCAGGGCGACTACGCCAGGCATGTGTGGGAGACCTTCGACCGCGCCGGCCTGCGCGTGGTGATGCAGGACGACAATGAGACCCTGCCGCGGCGCATCGTCGCGGCCCGTGAGGCGGGTATTCCGGTGATGGCCATCGTCGGCGACAGGGAGGCGGCGGAGGGTTCAGTCACCCTGCGGC